>CAYOPA010000387.1:0-5358 GCA_964405625.1 uncultured Bryobacterales bacterium | reverse complement strand
GAGCTTCTTGGCGGCGGCGTAGGCGAGGGTGGTCTTGCCGACGCCGGGCTTGCCGAGCAGGCGCGGCGTCATGGGAATGTCGCGCGGATCGATCGTCAGCCAGGCGGCGTGGAGTTGGCGCAGAAGCTCTTCCTGGCCGATCCAGCGAATGGGGAGCTCATCGGGGTGGGCCAGGTGTACCGTGACGCCTTCGAAACTGACGGTACGGTCGACGTCGGAGAAGGGGGAGGTCATTGACTTTCATTGTGGCTGACCTTTGACGGTGACTCGGACTCGCCTTGAAACCGAGCTGTGACGCGCGGTTCCATCTCGGCCGTTATCTGATTCAATCCGCTATACTTACAGCAAGGCCGCGACAGGTTGACAGCATCGAAAGCGGCTCTTATGATGGTGAGGTGAGCCGGGTTCAGTCCCTTGACGCGGGACGCTGCCGGCAAGCGAGGTGAGGGTTCTCTAGTAGCGTTCGCAGCGCGGTTTTAATCACTTCCCCTTCGGTTAGGCTGTTCAGCGGTCTCGCCGACTCCCTCATCACGGCCCTTTTCCCTGACAATTGCCGAATTTGCGACCTGCCCCTTGAGGGTTGGTCGAGGACGCCCGTGTGTGAGCCGTGCTGGTCGCTGGTGGGCCCGGCGACGCCCGAGCACGTCTGCCTGCGCTGCGGCGTGGAGCCCGCCGTCGGCGAGGCGCTGGACCCCGACGGCCGCTGCGCGCCCTGCGGCATTCAGCCGCCCGTCTACGATGCGGCGGTTAGCTTCGGCCGCCACGAGGGCGAGCTGCGCAAGCTGATTCACCTCTTCAAATACGACCAGATGCAGCCCCTGGCGGCGCGGTTGGGCGACCTGCTGGCAAGTGTGGAGCCCCGGCTGGGCGATGTGGATCTGGTCCTGGCGGCCCCGTTGCATTGGCGCCGCCGCCGCGAGCGAGGCTTTAACCAAGCGGGACTGTTGGCCGCCCGCGCCGCGCGGGTCTGGGGTCTGCCGTTCGATGCGAGCGCCTTGGAAAGGACCAAGGCGACCCCGCCGCAAGCCGGTCTGAGCCGCGCCGAGCGGCTGGCCAACGTGCGCGGCGCCTTCCGCGTTCGCGACCCCCAAGCCGTGGCGGGTCGCGGCATCGTTTTGATTGATGACGTGATGACGACGGGCGCCACCCTGGACGCTTGCGCCCGTGCGCTGAAAAGAGCCGGCGCGAGGACTGTCACGGCGGTCACCCTCGCGCGAGCCTCTGCCGAGAGGAGATCGACCGGATGAGTTGAGAGGCCGTCCGGCCGTCGAGCCGGACACGGGAGACGCTGAACACATGGCGGGAAACTTTCTCAGAAGCCCTGTGCTCGTGCTCAATGCGAGCTACGAGCCGATTCATGTCTGCGCCGCGCGGCGCGCGCTCATCCTGCTGTTCAAGGGTTTGGCGGAAGCCCAGGAGATCACGGCCGAGCAACTGCGCTCGACCTCCCGGGCGGTGCCTTTGCCTTCGGTCATCCGGCTGCTCGATTACCGTCGGATTCCGCGTCAGACGCGGGCGCTGTCCCGCAAAAACATTCTGATGCGGGACCACTACCAGTGCCAGTATTGCGAAAAGCACTGCGGCGCCGGCGAGCTCACCCTGGACCACGTTCTGCCGCGCTCGCGGGGCGGCCCCAGCTCCTGGGAAAACTTGGTGGCGGCTTGTCGGCGATGCAACAACCGCAAGGGCGACCGGCTGCCCGAAGAGGCGAACATGTTCCTGAAGCGGCGTCCGAAGCCGTTTACGCTGCACACCAGCCGCAGTTTGATGCGGCAACTTGGCAGCCAGCAGATGGCTTGGCGGAAGTATCTGTTTTATTAGCGCCGGGACGCCCGAGGTGAGGGCAAAATACAGCCCCGGGCTTCAGCCCGGGGAGACTGAAATGCGGGCGCGCCCCCCCTTCCCGGGCTGAAGCCCGAGTTGAGGTCGCACGATCCTAGCCGCCTATTCGGGCTCCCGTTCCCGATCTGCCGAAACGGGCAGCGATACGGCAACGGCAAATGCGATCACGTGTAGCGTTCTCACGGGAACCTCCCATTTTCGACCGTATGCTCCCTCAGCGGCTGATGGAGACGAACAACTCCTGGATTCGAACGTCGCTCATGTCGAGTGGCCCGACCCCCATCGTGGCGCCGCGAACGGTCCACTCGGTCCGTGTGGGCGACGTGTTGCACAGCGGGTCTCGCCCAGCGGCATCCAGCGCCGCGATGGACGATTGCCCTTGCGGAACCGTAATGGTGCGGTTACTCGAAAACAGCACTCCGCGGCAGGGGCTGACTACTTCCCGCAACAACGTGACGGTGATGTCCTGCGGAGCCGCGGCAGCGGCCCCGGATGCATCGATCGCTTGAATCGTGAACGGTCCATCGGAAAGAGACCTCATCCCAAACGGGTCGAGCCGTACAGCGACAGCAGTTGCGCCGTCCGAATCGAAACGAGCGCTGCAAAGGACAGCCTGCGCGCCGAGATTGACCGAACTTGTCAGGCCCGACCCACTGCAGGCCCCGCCCCACTCGATGAAAATTGACCCGGCGTCGGGGTACCTCGTTACAGTGACCGTAGCGCCCTCTGAAAATCCCGCCTCGCAGGTTGGCCCGCAGTCAAGCCCCGGAGGTGTCGAGGTGATCCGTCCGGTTCCCGTCCCCAATTTCACGACGCCGACAAATACTAGCGGTCGTCGCTCGAAGTTTGCATAGCAGGAGACATCCGTACCGCCCCCACCGGGATGCTGACGGCCGTCGCGTTGGATTCGCCGGAGCACTCTCCCGCCCAGCCAGTAAATCTCGAATCCGGATCCTCGGATGCGAATTGCATGCCCGAGTTCCATGCCTGTCACCCATCTGCTCATCTGCCGGCCGATTCGCTAGAAAAGAAACCCATCCCGCTTTCGGTTTTCGGTTCATCAGGAAATCGGCATAGATTTCTTTACGGCTTTGGGAGCCTTTTTTGACACGCAGCCCTCAGATGCGGTGCTTACGGCAGGGTTCCATTCAGTGTCCAGATCGTGCCCGAATCCAGACTCTGGTTGAGCACGGAGATTGCGCCGTTGGCAACTCCGCGTTGGTTGGCCGGATCCGTGGTCCCCAGTACCGTGAGCGCCACCAGCGCCGCTGCTGCGGTGGCAGTACCAATCTGAACTTGGAGATTCACCTCGCCAGCAGTGGTATGGCCTTGCAGGTCAACCCGCGCCACGCCGGACGTGTGCAGCGTGCGAGGCCCTAGGCCCAGGTCGTTAAAGGTGAGCTTGGCGATCACGTTTTGGCAGTCTCGGCGTTGAGCGGCGTTGGGCACGATGAGCCCTCGAATGTCATTGCCGGTATCGTTCTTGTTCAATGGCATGGTGTGCTTCCTCTTACGTTTACGTTCGGAACTTCGATGGGTGGGTTGGCGGTGAAGTGGTTTTGCATCACTACTGAGGATCGGCATGCACCGCCTGCATGTTCATCAGCTTATTAACTTCCGCGGCCGTCTGGCCAGTCGCGGTCTGGATTGACTTATTGATCGCTGTCATGTCGTTGGCGACCAGGCCCCCATTCATCGTCGTATCCATGTCGAAGTAATTCATGTTGAACTGGAAGCGCTGCACTGACGACTTGCCAATAGAAGCCTTCCACGTGGCCTGGTCGATGTGAAGGAAGAAAGTACGCACCTTTGCCACATACATGGCCGGTGGTTGCCCCGTTCCACCTGTCCCGGGCACGGTGGCAAAGTAGAAGTAGGTGAGGAAGTGATCGAGTGAAGCGCTTTGCGACTCGAAAGACAACTTCAGCGAACCCAGATTGCCCACCACCTTGGTCAGAATGCTGTCCAGTTCGGCCATCGCGGCTGCAGGCAAGCCGAACGCCCCAAACAGTGCGGTCAAGAACTCAAGATGCAAGTCGGCGCTGGTGACCTGTCTGGAGAAGGACTGGCTCACGATGGAGGACACAGGGAGATAGCCCGCCAACGCTTTGACGGCGCCACCGGTGATGACGAAGTTGCGCCACTTGCCCATGGCCCGCGCGAAGGCGCTCGCCTGGTCGCCTTTGGTAATGTCGTAGGGCTCTGGGTGCTCGTTGTATACACAGTAGGCCGTCAAGAGCGAGATGTACGAGTCTAGCGTCTGCACCTGCCCCAGCATTTGGTACATGGCAGTATCCGGCGTATTCGGCACGGTGGCGATCGAAGTGGTACCCGGCGCCTTTACGGCGTTGTTCAGGATATCGTTGAGATCGGTCGTGCTTGGGGTGCCGGCTGGTGGTGGCTCCGCCGCCAGCAGCGTCAGCTTGGGTGACAGCAGGTGCGCGCTGATTGTCTGGTGCGCGACCTTAATGTGATGAGATAATTGGGCCTGAGACTTGCTCAGGATGCTCAGTTCGGCGACAGTCATGGCTTGCATTTGAGTTTTTTCCTAAATCTGAATGTTAGACAGCTTGGGAACAAAACAGAACAGACCCCTGGGAGAACGTGTGATCGCGCAGCAGGCTGTTGACGAAACTGCCCACCGAGTCCGCGTTGGCGGACAAGACCATCGTCGAGACCGTCCCTGCAGGAAACTCCGGCCACAAAATGTAGCGACTGCAGGAGCGAACTGGCTATCGCAGCATCCATCATGGTCCTCGTGCCGGGGATCCATCCGAATGCCCGGAAAAACATGGGACTAGCTTGAAAATTGCGACCGGACCGATGGCGCACGCTTCTAAAGCTAGCCAGATTAAGATAAACCATTCCCCTAGAATTGTCAAGGAAAATTTCAGTGTTAACGGAAACTGGAGAAAAGTGAAGGAGATGTGGGACAGGAAGCTGTGGGATAATTATACAAAGTACTTTGCACTGTGGCATACTTGAGAGTGTCAGACTCTCCCGCCGCCCCCGCTCCCCGCTACATTCCCATTGATCGCAAGCAGCTCCGCCTCAAGCCCGTCGACATCGAGCGCCTGATCGACGTCGACCACTCCGCGCGCAAGATCTAGCGCCTGATCGAGCAGCTCGACCTGTCCCGCTTCGACGCCGAGGTCCGCGCCGTCGAGGGCGTCGCCGGCCGGCCTTCGCACTCGCCCCAGCTCCTCGTCGCCGTCTGGATCTACGCCTTCTCGCGAGGCCTGCACTCAGCCCGCGAGGTCGAGCGTCAGATGCATCACAAGCCCGGTCTGCGCTGGCTGACCGGCCTCAATGTCATCAATTATCACAGCCTGTCTGACGTCCGCGTCGGCTTCGGCGAGGCGCTGCGCGAGCTGTTCGAGCAAGTGCTCGCCATGCTCACGATGAAGGGCCTGATCACCCTGCCGCGCCAAGCTATCGCCCGACAACCCCCTTCGCTCGATGATTTTGATATCCAAATCGACGGGAATTCTCTTGTGCGGGCCGCCGCCTGATCCT
>CAYOPA010000386.1:0-5362 GCA_964405625.1 uncultured Bryobacterales bacterium | reverse complement strand
TGCCGGTCTGCATCGGCTCTTTCACCGATTTGCGGTCGATGACGCCGGGAGCGGTGGTCTCCAGCGGGTTGAACTGGGTGGTCTCGATTGGGCCCTTGCCGTCGAGCGGGCGGCCGAGCGCGTCCACCACGCGGCCGATCATCGCATCGCCGACCGGAACCGAGATAATGCGACCGGTGCGACGAACCTCGTCGCCTTCCTTGAGCTTGGTGTAGTCACCCAGCAGCACGGCGCCGACCTGGTCTTCGTCCAGGTTCATGGCGATGCCGGAGACGCCGTGCGGAAACTCGAGCATCTCGGTCGCCATGACCTTCTCGAGGCCGTGCAGACGGGCGATGCCGTCGCCGAGCGCGATAATCGAACCGACTTCGGCGACTTCCACCACCGACTCGTAGTTTTCGATCCGATCGCGAATCAGCTGAGAGATCTCTTCAGCGCTGATCTGGGCCATAACGCTTTGGGTGCTCCTATCGTGCGCCTGCCATCGAACGTCCCAGCGCGCGCAATTGCGCGGCGATGGAGCCGTCGAAGACTTGGCCGCTTACTCTGACAACCGCTCCGCCGAGCAGGTTTTCGTCGACGGCGTATTCCGCCTCCGTCTGCTTGCCGGTCAGCCGTTCGAACTTTTCCAACAGCAGTCGCCGCTCCTGCTCGCCCAGCGGGGCCGCTGAGGTCACATAAACCCGCGCGACGCCGCGTCGCTTGTCGAGCTGCTCGCCCAGGGCCTCGGCGACTTCTCCCGCGAGGCTGGACCGGCGGCGGTCGCTGAGCAAATACAACAAGTTACGAACGGGAGACGCAGTGCCGATCCGCTCGCAGATCGACGCGATGATCGCCCGCTTGTCGGAGGTTGATACCGACGGCGACGCCAAAACGTTGCGCAATTCGCCGGACCGGCTCAGCACGTCGGCGAACGAGCGCAGATGCTCCAGCGCGACGTCGACCGAGGCGGACTGCCCGGTTCGTTCCAAAACGTCGTAGAGCGCGGCGGCGTAGCGGTTGGCAATGGCAAGCGCCATGGGGTTTTGTCACTCGTCGCACGTTCGCCGCCGTCCGCCTCCAAGCGGACTTTCGCCCAGCTTAGCGGGCTTGTCTGCGCATTGAAAGATGGCGAGCGGAAGGACCTGAAACCGTGGTAGACGATGAACTTCAAAGCTATCACAGCCGGTTGAAGGCGGTCAATAGCGACAGGAATGTCCGATACTACCCCTCAGTGGTCGCCTTCCTGTTGTTAGCCGTCACGCTCGCCGCCAACTTTGAAGGCGGCAATGTCGCCGGCCACCAATCGCTCGGCCCCGACCGCCTGGAGGTCCAGGTCTCCGGCGAGACCGACCAGGACGGCCGCAACAGCCAGCCGAGTTGGTTCTACTTCCGCCTCGACGGCCTCGACGGCAAGCCGCTGACCATTGACATCGGCGGTCTGGAGGGCGAATACAACTACCGCCGCCACGACGGCTCCGGCCACCGCAACACCCTGCCGGCCTACAGCTTTGACAATGAGACTTGGCAAACCTTCGAGACCTCCGAGTGGCTGACCGAGCCCTCGCGCATCCGCATCCGTCTTGAGCCCGGACGCGCGAAGACCGTCTGGGTCGCCCGCCAGCCGCCTTATACGGGCGAACGGTTGGCCAAACTGCTCGCCGAGCTGGAGAACCGCCCGTTCGTCCTACGGGAGACGCTCACCCAGACCCCGCAAGGCCGCCCGGTGGAGCTCATCACCATCACCGACCCGGACGCTGCCGAGGACTCCAAGACGACCGTGTGGCTGATGGCGCGGCAGCACTCCTGGGAGTCCGGGACCTCCTGGGCGCTTGAAGGCGCCTTGCGTTTTCTGGCCTCCGACGAGGCCGCCGTCCAGAAGGTTCGGCGCGAGACGATCTACAAAATCCTGCCCCTGCCCGACCCCGACGGCGTCGCCCGCGGCGGAGTGCGCTTCAATCAGTTCGGCTTCGACATCAACCGCAACTGGGATACCGCCGAGCCAGAGAAAATGCCGGAAATTTTCGCCATGCGCCGGGCGATGCGGGAGTGGCTGGACAGCGGGCGGTCCATTGATGTCTTTCTGACGTTGCACAATACCGAAAGCGTCTCGTACGTGGATGGCGCCATCGAGCGCTCGCCCGACGGGGTCATCGCCCGCTACATCCACGACGAGCTCACGCGCCGGACGCATTTCCACTCCCCCGGCGGCATCCGCAACAGCCTGCGCGAGACGCCGGCCAAGGGACGCCAGACGGTCAATCAGTGGCTGGCGCTGGAGCGTAACGCGCCCGCCTATCTGATCGAGCTGATGGTCGATCGCAACGAGAAAATCGGCCGGCCGCCGACCGTGGCCGACCGGTTGAGCTTCGGCCGCGAGCTGGCGCAAATTCTGGCCGAAGCCGCCAGGGATTAGCCCCGGACTTCGCTCAGGCCCGCGATGAAGAAGTGGCGGCAGGCGCCCACGCCTGCCGCCTCGACCCCCAGGTCGAGGCCCCTAAGCGGGATCGCAGGAACGTCGTCGAAAAGCGACGACACGGCTCGGCTGGAAGGCCCGCTTCAGTCCGAGACGGGACTGCTATTCCCCGTCCACCCTCAGTTTGTTCGTCACCGAAAACACCCCCGCCACGCCGTTGGCCTGCACGTTGGCGATGTCCTTCTCCATCTTGTTCGCTACGGCGCCGATCAGCGTCACATTGCCGTTGTTGACGATGATGTGGATGGGCGGCACCGCTTGGATGCTGTAGCGGTTGAACGCTTGGTGGTGGTAGATCGCCCGGTACACGTCCCGCCGGATGCGGTCGTCATTCGGCGACACCGGCAATACTTCGATCTGGTTGTCGACCGACTGGACTTCCTCAAGCCGTGAGACGACGCGCTCGGCCTGGTTCTTCAGCGTGGGCCGCGTCACTTGGCCCATTAAGGTGACCGTATTGCCGTCGAAACGGAACTCAAAGTTGTCGAACAGGCTGTAGAACGGCAGCATCACCAACTCGTGACGGATTTGCCGTTCGAGGCGGCTCATCTCCTGCCCGAACGCCGCAAGCGGCGCCAAGGCCAACGCCGCGCCCAACAGCAGCGCGGACAAACGGGGGGTCTGGATCAACTTGGTCTTCATGGAGCTCACTCCTCTACTTGCCCTCTGCGCGGTAGATGGACAAACCCGACACGGCGTTTCATGCCGCGCGCTCTCTCCGCGCACAATAAGGAATAGATGGCAGTTGTCTTCAGCGCAAGCGAAATCGGAAAATCTCATGGCGCCCGGCGCCTGTTCAGCGGCCTGACGCTCAGCGTCGAGGATGGCGAGCGGCTGGGCCTGATCGGCCCCAACGGCAGCGGCAAGACCACGCTGCTGGAAATCCTGGCCGGGGTGCAACAGCCTGACCAAGGCGAGCGGGCGCTACGCAGGCTGGCGCGGGTTGCCTACGTGCCGCAGGATTCAGTCTTCCCCCCGCACTCCACCCCCCACGGCGTGCTGGAGGAAGCGCTGAAGGAAACGGCCCTGGAAGAGACCGAGCGCGAAATCCGCATCAGCGTCGCCTTGAGCAAAGCCGGGTTTACCGACGACTCGGTCCACTGCGAGACCCTCTCCGGCGGCTGGAGGAAGCGGCTCGCCATCGCCACCGAGCTCGCCAAGGAGCCGGACCTGCTGCTGCTCGACGAGCCGACCAACCACCTCGATCTGGACGGCATCGAGTGGCTGGAGCGGCTGCTGGTCGGCGAGCGGTTCGCCTCCATCTTCGTCACGCACGACCGCTACTTCCTCGAAAACTGCTCCACCAGCGTCGCTGAGATCAATCCGGTTTTCCCGGAAGGCCTGTTTCGTACCATCGGCAACTATTCGACGTTCCTCGAACGGCGCGAGGAGATGCTGCACGCGCAGGACAAGCAGCGTGAGGCGCTGGCCAACGTCGTGCGCCGCGAGATCGACTGGCTGCGCACCGGCCCCAAGGCCCGCACGAGCAAGTCGCGAGGACGCATCGAGAAGGCCGGCCGCCTGATTGACGACCTGGCCGCCCGGGAGGAGCGGGCCCGCACGGGCTCGACCGGCCTCGACTTCACCGCCTCCAACCGCAAGACCAAGCGGCTGGTGGCGGCCGAGGGCGTCTCCAAGTCGCTGGGCGGAAACGCCTTGTTCCGCGACCTGAGCTTCGTGCTCTCGCCGGGGGTGCGAATGGGCGTGGTCGGGCCCAACGGCGGCGGCAAATCGACCTTGCTGAAGACGATTCTTGGGCGGCTGGAGCCTGACTCGGGCGTCATCCGCCGCGCGGACGGGTTGCGAACGGTGACGCTCGACCAGCACCGCACCGCTCTGGACCCGGCGCTGAGCCTGCGGCGGATGCTGGCGCCGCACGGCGACGAAATCCAGTTTCGCGGGACCCCGGTGCATGTCGTCGGCTGGGCGAAGCGTTTTCTATTTCGCGAAGAGCAGCTCGCGCAACCGGTTTCCAGTCTTTCCGGCGGCGAGCGGGCGCGGGCGGCCATTGCGGGACTGATGCTGGAGGAGGCCGACCTGCTGGCGCTGGACGAGCCGACCAACGACCTGGACATTCCCACGCTGGAGGCGCTCGAAGAGACGCTGATCGAGTTCCCCGGAGCGCTGGTGTTGATTACGCACGACCGCTTTCTGCTGGACCGCGTTTGCACGGCGGTGATCGGTCTGGACGGCGACGGCGAGGCGGGGGTCTACGCCGACTATCAGCAATGGGAGGCGGCCCGCGACGAGCGCCGCCGCGCCGCGGAAAGGCCCAAGGCGGCTCCGGCCCGAGCGACCTCTTCCACGCAGGAGAAGCCCGCGAAGAAACTCTCCTACATGGAGCAGCGGGAGTGGGACGCGATGGAGCAGCGGATTCTCGAGGCCGAATCCGAGTTGGAGGAGGCGGCGGCCGCCATGCAAGACCCCGAAGACATGAGCGACCCGGCGGTCGTGCAGCAAATCCATGACCGCATGGAAGCGGCCCAGGCGGCCGTGGATTCCCTTTATGCGCGCTGGAGCGAGCTGGAAGAGAAGATCAGTTGAGGCCGGCCGCCGCTCCAAAGCAGAGAAACCGCGCCGTCAAGCCCCCAACCCCGCCCGCGAATCCCGATGGCGCTCGGCGTCTCTGACCAATTCAACCTCCACGTTCGCCTGCCCCTACCGCGACCCCAATTCTTCTCCGAAGTGGTGTCTCGGACTGCGCGAGGCTCGAGACAGCGTCAGCGCTGATGCGGTTCGCAGCGCCTGCAAGGACCGCCATTCCGAGGCCGCCTGCCTGGAGTGAACCGTCGATACGCGACGGCGCGGCTCGGCTGGAGCCGCGCGCCACTTGGTTCAACGTTCCGCTCAGAACCGCCGCGGAACGATCGCGCCCGGTAGGTGGGCGGATCTAACCGTGCTCTCCGG
>CAYOPA010000385.1:0-5363 GCA_964405625.1 uncultured Bryobacterales bacterium | reverse complement strand
ATCGGAAGCAGGCGCTTCCGGCGGCGGGGCGGCCGGACGGAACTCCAGCCCCGGCGGCAGGCCGTAGGGCTTATCACGGCCGAACACGGTTAACGTGACGATGCCGATCCGCTCGCCCACCCGCACATAGGTCTGTTGTTGGAGGGCTTTGGCTTCGATTTTCAATGGGGGCCGGAACAGGATCGAGAGTGATTCATCAACCTCGAAATCCGGTTGGATCTCCGAGGGCTCGAAGATCACGTCCTGCTCGTAGTGTCCGGCCGCGCCGTGGCGCTGGGCGTCGATGTACCCGGCCAGAGTGAGGTTGTCGGGCAGGTCGTCCTCGCTGAAGACGATGTTGTCTCGCGGCTCGTCGCCGGGACGCTTCAGGCCCAGTCCTTCGGCGAGCTCCCAGCCGGGCGGGATAGCGGCCAGCGACCAGCCGCCGACGATGAGCGTCCCGCTCGCCTCGCCGGACGGCCGCCCCAATCCGACGATAAACTCCGTGTTGCCGGCGCGCAGGCGGTCGCCGTCTTTCAGGTCGGCTTCATCGAGCCGTTCGCCGTTGACCAGCGTGCCGTTGCGGCCCAGGTTTTCGAGCTTGCACTTGCCGCCGTCCCAATCGAGCACGAAGTGGATTCCCGAGAGGAACGTATCCTCGGGCAGTGCGACGCGGGCGGATTCATTGCGGCCGAACGAGATGCGCTGCGGCGCGCCGACGGTGATTTTGCGGCCCAGGGACGGGGCTTCGACGATCAGGGCCATGGCTGTTCAGACCCTTTCGAACGGTTGATCGATCCTGGCGCGCACGGGCACGATCAGCGCCTGCTCAGCGGAGACGTACTCCTGCGCCTGAAAGCCGGACGCGAGCTTGAAGAGATCGGGGTTGTTGGGCCTGGGCTGGAATACGGCGTCGGCGCCGGCTCGTTGAATGCCGATTGTCAGACGAATCTGGCTGACTTCGCCTTCCCGCCACTCCGCCTTGGCATGCGCGGGGAAGTACTCGCTGTGCTCGGCCAGCGGCAAAGGCAAGGCGAAGCCGACAGTGCGGACCTCGCCGGGTTCGAGGCGCGTCGCGGCGGGCAGCCTGATTCGGTTGATGTCCTTGGTCTTCGGCAGCGGCGGCCGGACCCGTTTCACCGCGACAAGGTTCCGCGACTGGAGGCTTACGTAGACTGAGCCGGCCAGATCGGGCCATTCCACCTCCGGCGGACCGCCGGCGCCGTCATACGCGCCGATCAGCGCTCCGGAATTATTACGCAGCGTGTACCGGACCCGCAGCATATCTTCGATCCGTTCAAAGAACGCTTCGAGCGAAACGTCGGCGGCCGACGCGGGCGAGCTCATGACCGCCCCCCTGCAGCCGAACAGCCAGGCGCCGCCGGCTGCGCCCACGAGACGGCCGAATCTCCGCCGTTGGAGCAACCGTCGCATTTACTGACTGGGCCTCCATTCTCGCCCGGGCGGAGCATCAGTAGGCTCGATCTGGTAATTTCCATGCTCATCCTCATAGCCGCGCTGCCAGTCTCCGTTCTCGTCGCGAAAGATCGTCTCTTCAACCGAGTTGTGGTCGGGTCTCGCCGAACGGCCAGTCTCCTCCAGTAGGGCTCGCTCGCTGATATCTTCATCGTCGAAGCCATGCACGCCGATCGTGGCCGCCTCTTCCTGGTTGTCGTGAGGATCGTGCGGGTCGGGCAATTCGCGCCGGTTCATGCCCTCGCCGTTGTGCAGACCGTGAATCAGCTCGTGAGCGAGCGTGTCGCTGGAGTCGGAGTCATGGAGCTCGCCGTCCTCGCCACGATATCTGCCACTCTCCGACGGATTGTACTCGACGATCGTATCGGATCCCGGCCCGGCGGTTCCGTCGTCGCGAATCAGCGCATCCCTGCCGTGCACGCGGGTGGCGGAAGCGTTGTCAAAGTCGTCGCCGGGCGAGATGGGCCGGATGGTGATGTTGCGGCCCGTTGCTTCGTAGGCCTCTTGCCAAGCCTGGCCGGTATCGGTTGCCAAAAACGTATTGAGGTCCTGGATGGCGGCGGCTTGAAACTCCGGCGAGCCTTCGATAGTGATCTGCTCGTTGAATTCGGTGACGATCGAGCCGTCGTCCTGCAAGACGGCGCGCGGGTACTGATCGCCTGACAGCAAAGCGCCGATCGCCATCCCGATGCCGGCCAGCAGCGCGCCCAACCCGCCGCCGCCGGCCATGCCCACCTGCACCGTTAGGAAGCCCATCATCACCGCGTCGGGCGGCCCGACGCAGACCATCATGTCCGTTTGGCGCGACTGCGGGAAATTGCCGGTGAGCACGGTAAAAGCGCCCATGATCAGCGGCCCGCCCACGTGCGGCACGGCCACCGTCACCAACGGGCAGGTGTGCATGTCCGTGATCCGGGCCGCCGGCATGTTGCCGATCAGGACGGTTGGAAAACCCGTCGAGATCAGCCCGCCGTGCATGCTGGGGTCGGTGATTCTGGCCGCGGGGAGTGACATTGTCGTTCCCTAGTTGATCTTCACCAACGGAGCTTGAATGACGATCATTCCCGGATTCATCGTGATCTTGCTGCCGCCGCACTTCAGCTCGATCATCGCAGTCGCGGTGACGTCCACCTTCATCGCATCGATCGTGTAGGTCCCGAGCGGGCTCTTGTGTGTGATACCGCCCAGGCTGACTTCCAGCGAGTCGTCGCCCATCGAGATCTTCTCCTCGCGGTTGCCCATCTTAATTTCGAGCTTGTCATCGCCCATCTCGATGGTCTCGGTGCGAGTGCCTTCCTTGATGACGAGTGTCTCGTCCTTGTGAATGGTCTCCTTGCGCTCGCCCTTGACGGTCGTTGTCTCGTCCTTGCCGATGTTGGTGGTGCGGTTGACGTCGACGTTGCGCGTTTCGCAGTTCTCCACCTTCGTATCGAGGTTCTTCTCGGCGTGCAGGTAGATCTGCTCGCTGCCTTTCTTGTCCTCGAAGCGAAACTCGTTGAAGTTCTTGGCCGAGCCTTCCTTGGAGCTGCGCGACTTGATGCCGGTCTGCGTCTGGTCTCCGGGCAGAGTGTAGGGCGGCATCTGTTCGGCATTGTAGACCCGGCCGGTGATGATGGGCCGGTCGGGGTCGCCTTCCAGGTGTTCGACGATCACTTCCTGGCCGATGCGCGGGTTGGCGATGGCGCCCCAGTTTTTGCCGGCCCACATCTGCGAGACACGCACCCAGCAGGAGCTGCTTTCGTCGTGCTTGCCGTAGCGGTCCCAGAAGAACTGGATCTTCACGCGGCCGTACTTGTCGGTGTAGATCTCCTCGCCCTGGGGTCCGACCACAACGGCCGTCTGCGGACCTTGCACGATCGGCTTCTTGGTCAGGCGAAGCGGGCGGAGCTGCACGGCCGCCGGAATGCAGGTGAAGCTGTTGTGGTAGTCCGGCGAGGCGCTCTGGCCTGAACCGGGCGCCGGCTGGCTCACCGCGTGGGCCACCGAGGTGAGCAGGTACTCGCCGTTCTCGCTTTCGGCTTCTGGAAATTCCAGATCGACCTTAAAGCCCGGCAGCATCGACCGGCAATCGCTCTGGCCGCGGATGATCTCGTACTGCGCTTCCTCTTCCTCCATGCGGAACTTTGTCAGATCGCGTCCGGGGCCTTCGGCCGTGTACTCGCCCGGGTAGTCAAAGATCTCGAACGTCTTGTTCCGCTCCAGCTCCAAAATGCTGGTTTCCTTCACAAGCAGCGGATTGGACGGGTCTTCAAAGTTGTAATCCCGCTGGGCCCATTTGCCCGGTCGGAACTGGTAGCTGCGCTCCCATGAGGTAACCGTATCCTCTTCGCGATTTTGCCCGGACGAGGCGAGCCCCTTGAACTTGTGGCCGAGCGGGCACGGCTGGTAGGACGACTTGTGGTCGGCCAGCATCAGGATGTCCTTGCCGCCCTCGTGCTTAAACCAAAAGAAGATGCCTTCCTGCTCGCACAGCCGCATGAAGAAATTCAGCGCCGTCTCCCGGTACTGCACGCAGTAATCCCACTTCTCTTGCGAGCCCTTGATTCCGGAGGTGTCGTAGTCGGTAACGCCGAAGTCGCCGAGGACCTGCTCCAGCACCTCGGGAATCTTCATCTCTTGGAAAATGCGGCAGTCGGTGGTGTGCGACAGGAACCACAGCGTGGGCACGACCTCGGCCCGGTACGAAAAATAGTCGCCGCCGCCGGGCAGCTTGACGAAGCGGCTGACGCGGCCGTTGATCTCGCGCTTCTTGCCGTCGTGCAGAGTCAGCTTGAGCTTCACCGGCTTGCCGATGATCGCCGTTGGATCAATCGACGTCTTTTGGGATACCAACCGAAGCTCGAACTGGAACAATTGCGACATCTGCTCCTGACCGGTCAGCTCGGTCACGTACAGCACGTCGGGCCCCAAAGGAGTCTCGAGTTGGATCAGCTTGTCTTGTTGGCTCCAGTCCCCAGTGGGCATGAACTTTTTCTCCTCGCTCTCAATTAGAAAAGCGCCAAAACCTGCGAAGCTCGTTCACGGCGGGAAGCCCCGGACTCGCGTCCGGGGCTCTGTATCGCGCGCTCCAGGCTCTACAGCGGAGGCCGGCCCTAGGAAAATGCGTACTGCACTTCGCCGCCTTCGCCCACCGAGACCCGGATGGCGCCGGGTTTCTCGCCGGCCGCCAAGCTGCTGAGCAGTTGCTTGGAGACCTCGGGCAGCATCGTGTTGGTGAGGATGTTGTCCACGTTGCGCGCGCCGCTCTCGACCTCCGTGCAGCGCTCGGCGATGGCGTCGACCAACGTGTCGTCGTAAGTCAGCGAGATGCGGTGCGTCTCGGCCAGCCGCTTGACGATCTTGCCCAGCTTGAGCCGGATGATCATCTTCAAGGCCTCGTCCCGGATCGGGAAGTAGGGGATGATGACCAAACGTCCAAGAAAGGCCGGCTTGAAGACCTTGTCAAGCTCGGGCTTGAGCGCCTGCACCAGCCCCTGGTCGCTCGGCATGGTCTCCGGATCCTGGCACAGGCTCATCAGCGTGTCGGTGCCGGCGTTCGAGGTGAGGATGATGATAGTGTTCTTAAAGTCGATTTCGCGGCCCTCGCCGTCGTCCATGCGGCCCTTGTCAAAGACTTGGAAGAAGAGCTCGAGCACGTCGGGGTGCGCCTTCTCGACCTCGTCGAGCAGCACCACCGAGTAAGGCCGGCGCCGCACCGCTTCGGTCAGCACGCCGCCTTCGCCGTAGCCGACGTATCCGGGAGGCGAGCCCTTGAGGCTGGAGACGGTGTGCGCTTCCTGGAACTCCGACATGTTGATGGTGATCAGGTTGCGCTCGCCGCCGTAGAGCAGATCCGACAGCGCCAGCGCCGTCTCGGTCTTGCCGACGCCGCTGGGCCCGACCAACATGAATACGCCGATCGGCTTGTT
>CAYOPA010000384.1:0-5382 GCA_964405625.1 uncultured Bryobacterales bacterium | reverse complement strand
GAGAAAAGTCCGTAAATTCCATGCCTTGGTGTCTCAATGTCGTTGACACGCACCGCGGCTCCATCGCTACCAGCCGGATTCCCGTTACTCGCTGAACAGATGCTCCGTCGTCGTCTGGTCGCCCTTGGGCGGCCCCGGGCCTTCGGGCCCCACCAGCTCGACGGTCGCCAGGTAGTGCAGCATGGCGTCCACCGTGGCTCCGCCCGGCTCCGCCTCCAGCTCGATCTCGTCGGAGACCAGCGCGATCCGCGAGCTCCGCTCCGAAAGCTTCCACAGCACGGCGGCGCACAACGCCACGCGCTCCTCAAACAGCCGCTCGCGCTCCGGCCCTGGTTCGATGCGCCGGTCAAACGCCAGCCGCACCTGCCGCCGCTCCTCCCGCGCGTACTCCCGCACCCACAGCCCGCCCGTGCGCGCCGAAGCCTTCCAGTGCAGGTAGCGGGCGCCGTCCTGGGCCAGCGCCGGGCGGATGCGGTGCAGGTCTTGGCTTTCACCGGCCGAACGGCCCAATGAGCGAGCCTCGAGCGCGTCGACGATGGCGTCGGACCTGACCGTCGGCGTCACGTCCGGATAAACGATGGTGTCCTCGCTCAGGTGCAGCTCGCGCCGCCGCTCGGAGAGGCCGAACGGAAAGAGCGTGGCCAGGATCACGCGCTCCTCGCGGTACGTGCCCCGCCGCTCAAAGCTTGCCTTCAGCGACGCCACCAGCTCCTCGCCGCCGCGCAGCGTCGGGAACCAGGCCTCCTCCATCACCAGCCCGCCCAGCGGGTCGCGGACCGGCCGCAGGCTCACGCCGTGGGCCGTGGCGAAGCTATTGCCGTTGCGGATGGCCACGCGGGCGCGCACCGTCTGCCCGGCGAACAGACGATCGGGCAGCGCCAGCCGGAGTTGCAGGCCCGCCAGGGTCATGCGCGCGATCAGGCCGCTCACCAGCAGCGCCGCCAGCATGGCGCTCAGTGTCAAATAGATCAAATTGTTGCCGGAATAGACGGCCGCGCCGCCCACCACGAGTGTAAATCCGATGAACAACGCCCCGGCCGTGGTGATCGGCAGCCGCCAGACCGCACGCAGCCCGCGCAGCCGGCGGAAGCTCTCCATGCTCCGCGCCGACCAGTACAGCGCCTGGCCGCATAGCAGCAGCGCAGCGGACGCGGCGGCCAGCCCCGCGCCGATGCGTCCGGTCGAGTAGAAGTGTTGCGACAGAAAGGCCAGCCCGACCGCCACGCCCAGCGCGGCCGACAGCCCCCAAGCGCGTTGCGACAAATTGACCACGTCGAAGCTTCAGGCCGGGCTCAGCGCCATTCCGGCCACTCCAGCAGGCGCCTCTCGGACCAGTACAGGTCATGGTAGGCGACATCTTCCACCGGCGCCTGTGGTCGCTCAATCGCCGCCGAGACGGCCGCGGCCACGGCTTCGGCGTCGGCTTCGCTCATCACCCGCAGGTCCAGATGGATCTCCCGGCGCGCATCGTCGGCCCGGGCCACCCAGACCGGCGGCTGCGACTCGCGCAGACGGTTGGCGAGCTGCCGGGCGCTAAACGGGTAGGCCTGCGGCAGCGACACAACCACACGGCTGGGACCAGCCCCCGGCCGGGCGTTGAGGGAAACCTCAAAAATCGTACCCAACTTCGCCCAGCGCGCAGCGTCAGCCGCCCGGTCTCGGCTCCCGTACCATGCTTCGGTCGCCGCCATGCAGCCGATGACGGCCTCCTTGCCGACCTTCATCGCGCGGCCGATGCCGTAGTGCTGCAGATAGCATGCCCGCACCAAGTCGAGCCGTCCGCAAAGCAGGCCCGAGGTCGGCGCGCCCATCTGCTTGTGTGCGCTGGAGATCACCAGATCCGCCCCGGCGCGCAGGAAGGGCCGCACATCCGCCTCGGCGGCGGCGTCCACCACCACCGGCACGTCGCGCTCGCGGGCGACCTCCACGCATTCCGCCAATGGCGGGAAGTTGCCGCCCTGGTTGACCGCGCCGTTCACGACATACAGAAACATCGCCGTGGCGGGCGACAGCGCGCCCCGCAAGTGGAACAAGTCGCCGTGGTTGGCCGTGCCCATCTCGATCACCCTGGCGCCGCTCAGGCGAAGCATCTGCGAGATCGGGGCGCCAAAGTTTACGTCGTGGCCAAGGTAGACCAGCACGTCCGAGCGCTCGCCCACTGGTTCGGGCAGCCTCGCAATCTTGGACATGTCCACGCCCGTCATGGCCGCGGCGGCGGCAATTGTCAACCCCGCGGAGGTCGACGAGACCACGCAGCCGGCCTCGGCGCCGGTCGCCTTGGCGATCACGCGGCTGGCGGCGGCTTGTAGCTCATCGACCTCCACGCTCATCTGCAAGACCGCGTCGACGGCCTCGCGGACCTCCGGCGCGACCACGTGCGCGCCGACGATGGTGGGCATGCCGATGGCGTTGAGCAGCCTCTTGAATCCGTACCGTTGAGTCAGCGTTTCAGTATCCATTTCGCAACTATCGCACTCCTGACGTCATCACTCCATCATGATGACCAAAGTAGCCGCAACCGAGCATCCCATCGAGCCGACCTTGGCCCGCCGCTGGAGCCCTTACGTTTTCTCGAATCGCAGTGTCCCCGTCGCGGATCTGCGATCACTGTTTGAGGCGGCGCGGTGGGCGGCTTCGTCTTTCAATGAGCAACCGTGGCGGTTCCTGGTGGCCACCAAAGATGAGCCGGAAGCCTTCGAGCGGCTGCTGGGCACGTTGACTCCGGGCAACCAAGCTTGGGCCAAACAGGCGCCGGTGCTGGTCCTCACGGTGATCAAGACGGCATTTTCGCGCAATGACAAGCCGAACCGCGTAGCATTACACGATCTTGGGCTGGCCGTGGCCAACCTTACCGTCGAAGCGACGGCGCGGGCGCTGGCAGTGCACCAGATGGCCGGCGTCGACCTTGACGCAGTGCGGCGGGAGGGAGACCTGCCAGAAGGATACGAGGCAGCGACGGCCATCGCCATCGGCTATCGCGGCGACCCCGACGAGGCCGCCGAACCGGCCCACGCCGACCGCGACGGCAAGGAACGCAGTCGCCGGCCGCTGACCGAGATGGTTTTCGGCGCGGAGTTCGGCCAAGCCCCTCCCTGGTTGGAATAATCGCGTCGCGATTTTTCAGGCGATGGCCCCAGCGCGGCGAACAGCGGGCTATTCTGTGAGGGTGGGATGGAAGAAGTGGATGCGGCCGACTTTCACGGCTTTGCTATTGGCGTTGCTGACGCTGGGTTGTCAGCCGCCGCCGACCACGCCCGTCGAGCCCAAGACCGCGGTCGCGGCAGCGGCGGTAACCGGGGCGGCGTTGCAACCGCAGGGACCGGGGTTTCGCAGCCGGCAGTCCCTGGAGAGTCACTACAGCAAGCACGGGCGCGAATTCGGCTCGATCACGGCCGATGAGTATCTGGCGCTGGCGCGGCGGCTTCGCGACGCCCCGGTCGGCGGGGAGGTTCTGGAGATCGTGCGTGAAGTCGACGGCGTCATCACGCGGTACGATCGATCCAGCCAACACTTTGGCGCGTATAATTCCGACGGAACCATCCGCACCTTCTTCATTCCCAATTACGGCGAGGCTTACTTTCGCCGCCAGGCCCTGAGGAGGCCTCAATGACCGATCACGAGATCGAACAAAAACTACGGCGGCGCGGCTGCCCCGAGCACCTTTGCGTTGCCGGTCGAGACGGCTTGATCGAGATGTACGAGAGCTTCGTGAGCAGCGTCGAGCAAGGCTATGAGCTTGGCTTTGAGGACTACTCGAACGAGCTCGACCTGCGCACCATCATCGGCGAGCTCGGGCTGGATGACGAGGACGAGGTGATCGACGCCGACGAGCGTCTGCAAGCGATCCTGCTGCCGGTTGAAGAGCCGATTTGGCACGACGCCCCGCCCCGCGCCTTCTGGACCCACGGCTATCCCGGAAACGCCGGACAGGAGCTCGAACAGGACCTGCGCCGCTTGGGCTTCATCGCGGACGACGAGGAATGGGAAGACGATGACGTGGTCGTCGCCGTGGACGACGACGAGGATGAAGACGACGACGGCCTCGATGACGACGAGGATGAGGACGACTTCGATGACGACGACGATCGCTAGCGGTTCGCGTTGGCAGCGGCGGTGAGGACATTCCTGACGGAGGCCGGCGGCGCCCGGTAAACTGGTGGTTTCGACCATGTCCGCCGTTAATCCCCTAAGCTCCGTCCAGTTCCGCATCCCGTTCGACCAGATTGAGCCGGCCCACGTCGAGCCCGCGCTCGACGCGTTGCTGGCCGAAGCACGGGAGCGCTTGGACGCCCTGGCCGGCGATTCCGGCCCGCGCACGTTTGACAACACGCTGCTGGCGCTCGAGCGCGTCACCGAAAAGGTTGAATTCGCTCTCGACGTGGTGGCGCATCTGGAGAGCGTTGCCACCAAGCCGGAGCTGCGCAAGGCGTACAACGCCGTGCAACCCAAGGTCAGCGCCTTCACTTCGAGCATCCCCCTGAACGAGGCCCTGTGGAAGCTACTCAAGTCCTACGCCGACACGGACGAGGCGAAGAAGCTGGAAGGCGTCCGAAAACGCTTCCTGACCAAGAAGCTCGATGATTTCCGCCGCTCCGGCGCCGACCTCGACCCGGCCGGCAAGCAGCGCCTGCAGGAGATCGAGGTGGAGCTCTCCAAGGTCACGACCAAGTTCAGCGAGAACGTGCTCGACGCCACCAACGCCTTCGAGCTGATCATCGAAGACGAGGTGCGGCTCTCCGGCTTGCCGCCCTCGGCGCGCGAGCAGGCCCGCGACAGCGCCAAGAAGAAGGGCAAGGACGGCTGGCGCTTCACCCTGCAGGCGCCGTCGTACACCGCCGTGATGACCTATCTCGACGACCGCAAAGTGCGCGAACAGGTCTGGCGCGAGTACAACACCCGGGCGTCCAAGGGCGAGTACGACAATCGCGAGAATATCGCGAAAATCCTGGAGCTTCGCAAGGAAAAGGCTCGGCTGCTGGGTTATGAAAACTTCGCCGACCTGGTGCTGGAAGAGCGCATGGCCAAAAAAGGCCGGCGCGCGCGGGAGTTCGTCGCGGACCTGGAGGAGCGCACGCGGGCGGCGTTTGACCTCGAAAGCAAGCGCCTGCGCGAATTCCGCATGTCGATCGAAGGCGCCTCCGCCGTTCATACGGACCCGTGGGACGTCGCCTACTACGCCGAAAAGCTCCGCAAGACGGCCTACGATTTCGACGAAGAGGACCTCAAGCCATACTTTCCCTACGAAGAGGTCAAGACGGGCCTGTTTGAGGTCGCCCGGCGGCTGTTTGGCATTGAGGTGCGCGAGGTGGATGGCGGCGCGCCGGTCTGGCACGAGGACGTGCAGTACTACGGTGTGTTCGACTCCGACGGCTCACAGCTCGG
>CAYOPA010000383.1:0-5414 GCA_964405625.1 uncultured Bryobacterales bacterium | reverse complement strand
GGAAGGCGAAGCGCGCCTCTTCGGGGCCGCGATCGCTGCCGTGCGCCAGATGCGCCGGCAGGATCAGCTTCGACTCCAGTAGCGAAAAGAACAGCGACGGACCCTCCTCGCGTGACGATTCGCCGATGATCTGCCAGTGGGGCTTCTTGCCGCCATCCTCGGCGAGACGCTTGTGCGCGTTCTCCACCATCACGATCCCGGCGTCGACCATCGTGCCAATCGCCACCGCAATGCCGCCCAGCGACATAATGTTGGCGCTGACCCCCTGCAAATTCATCACGATGAAGGCCATCAGCACGCCGATCGGCAACGAGATGATCGCGACCAGCGCGCTGCGGGCGTGGAACAGGAAGACCAGACAAACCAGCGCGACGATGCCGAGCTGCTGTGCCAGGCTGGTCTTGAGGCTCTCGATCGTGCGTTCGATGAGAGTCGAGCGGTCATAGGCGACCGCAATCTCGACCCCCTCGGGCAGCCCGGGCCTGATGTCTTCAAGCTTCTGCTTGACGGCCCGGATGGTGCTGAACGTATCCACCCCGTGGCGCACCACGACGATGCCGCCGACGGTTTCGCCTTCGCCGTTCCAGTCCACGACTCCGCGCCGCATCTCGGGGCCGAGCTGCACGCGGGCCACGTCCTGGAGCAGGATCGGCGAGCCCGCCTCGTTCACGCCGAGCGCGATGCGGCGAATGTCGTCGAGCGACTCGATATAGCCCAGGCCCCGAATCATGAACTCTTTCTCGGCGACCTCCAGCAGCCGGCCGCCGGCGTCACTGTTGCTGCGGGCGACGGCGTTGCGAATCTGTGAGATCGGGATGTTGTAAGCGCGGAGCCGGTTGGGGTCGACGGTGATCTGGTACTGCTTGACGAAGCCGCCGATGGAGGCGACCTCGGCGACGCCCTGCACGGAAGTCAGCTCGTATTTGAGGAACCAGTCCTGGATGGAGCGCAGCTCGCTGAGGTCGTGCCGATCCGATTTGAGCGCGTACATAAAAGCCCAGCCGACGCCGGTGGCGTCCGGGCCGAGCGCCGGCCGCACGCCCTGCGGCAAGCGGCCGGCGGCGTAGCTGAGCGATTCGAGCACGCGGCTGCGCGCCCAGTAAAGATCCGTGCCGTCTTCAAAGATCACGTAGACGAACGAGAACCCGAAAAACGAATAGCCGCGCACGACCTTGGCGAAAGGCACTGCCAGCATCTGCGTCGTCAGCGGGTAGGTGACCTGGTCTTCGACGATGCGCGGGGCTTGGCCCGGATACTCCGTGTAGATGATGACCTGCACGTCGGACAGGTCCGGGATCGCGTCCAGCGGCGTGTTGAGGACGGCGACGCCGCCGCCGACTGTAACGACCACAGTCAGCAGGACGACCAGAAAGCGGTTTTCGAGGCACCAGTCGATGAGCTCTTCGATCATGGCGGCGCCTCAGTGCTGATGCTCCATCGGCGTCGGCTTCTCGACGGCTTCGGACGGCTCGCCGAGCAACTGCCGGATGGCGGACTTGAGGTTACTCTCCGAGTCGATCAGAAATTGCGACGAGGTCACCACGGTCTCGCCGGCCTCGACGCCCCGCCGCACCTCCTGGAACCCGCCTCCGATCGGGCCCAGCTCGACCTTGCGGGGCTCAAAACGGCCCGGTCCCACCTGAACGATCACCACGCTGCGTTCTCCGCTGTGCAGGATCGCCTGCTCGGGGACCTTAACGGCGTTGGAGACGCCCGGCGGCCGTATCAGGATCTGGGCGTACATGCCGGGCCGCAGCTTGAGGTCGGTGTTGGGGATCTGCACGAAGGCCGTCAGTGTGCGGGTTTTGCCGTCGAGCTCCGGGCCGAACATGCCGACCGTCCCGCGCCAGGTTCGGCCGGGATAGGCGTCCACTTCCACGCGCACGGCCATGCCTTCACGCACATGCTGGATGTCGTTCTCATACAGTGCGACCTTCGCCCACAGCTTGGTGTGGTTGGCGATGGTCAGAATGGTCATCCCCGGCGACACCCGCATGCCCTCCAGGGCCGGCGCGCTCTTGGTCATCAAATGCCCGGACACCGGCGCGAAAATCGTGACGGTGCGTTGAGGCTCGCCGCGTTGCATGATGCCGTCGATCTGCGGGGCGGTCAGGTCCCAGTAGCGGAGCCGCTCGCGGGCGGATTCGAGCAGCGAGCGCGCGCGCTCCACGGCTTCGGGGTAAGCGCTACTTTTCTCCAGCCGCTGGACGTATTCGGCGGCGGCCAGAAACTCCTTCTGGGTGGTCACCAGCGCCGGGCTGTAGATCTCGAACAGCGGCGTTCCCTGGTGGATGTGCTCGCCGATCGTGTTGTGGCTGGCTGTCTCGATCCAGCCCTCGTACTTGGTGGTGACGGCGTGGACTTGCTCCTCGTCGTGCGACAAGATGCCGACGGTCCGCACCTCGAGCGGGATGGAGCCGCGCTCCACGACGGCGGTCCGGACCCCGAAATTTTGCAGAAAGCTCGGATCGACGCGGACGATGTTTCGGTTCCGCGCCTCCCCGCCGCCGGGAAACTCATCCGCGTACACGGGAACCAGATCCATGCCCATCGGCGACTTGCCGGGCTCATCGGAGGTGTAGCTCGGATCCATCGGCGCGCGCCAATAGAGGATCTCGCGCTCCCCGTCCGCCCTGGAGGGCGGGACGGCGTCCGGGTTGGCGATGGGCGTTAGCGCCATGTTGCAGATGGGGCACTGGCCCGGCTCGTGGCGGATGATGTGCGGGTGCATGGAGCAGGTGTAGAGCGTGTCCTGCCGCTCCGATTCGGCGTGCTCGTGGACGTGAGCGGGCCGTTGAGCCCACCAATACGTCGCTCCAGCCCCGATAGAGATACCAAGCACAATCAGTAAGATGCGTTGCGTAAGCGAATGCATTACATCACCTCCAGTAGAGGTGCGCCGATGGCGCGCTCCAGCTCCGCCACGGACTTGAGATAGTCGCTGCGAAGCTGCGCTAGCCCGAGTCGGATCTCCAGCAGCATGCGCTGGCTGTCAAGTAGATCAAGCACGCCGCCTTCGCCGGACGCATACGCTGATTCGCCCGACCGCAGCGATTGCTCGGCCTGGGGCAGCAGCGCGGTTTCAAACAGGCGGATCTGCTCCCGGATAGTCTCCGCGTCGAACGCGATGGAGCGGATGTCGGCCTGAACCTGGTTCCGCAGATCGCGGTAGCGGTGCTTGGAGGCCAGGAAGGTCTCGGTCGCCTCGTGGACGGCCGCGTTGTATTTGCGGCGAAAGATGGGCAGGCTGGTTCCCACGCTCACGCCGTAAACGTCCTTGCCGTTCCATTGCGGCGGCATCTCGCGCCCGGCCATGTCACGCCGGTCCAGGACCAGCCCATAGGCGACGCCGACGCGCAGCTCGGGCCGCCCCTGCTTTTTGGCAGCGTGGATGCGCTTTTCCTCGGTTTCGATCCGCAGGAACGCCGCCGCCAGTTCCGGCCGGCGCTGCTCGGCGACCACGTACAAGCGCTCGACCGGGTGATCGGCCGGAGGCAGGTCGACGGGCGGCTCGACACGCGGCAACGGCGTCGATTGCGGGCGGTCGCACAGGGCGTTGATGGCCGATTCGACGTCCACCCGGCGGCGCCGCAGGGTTTGCAGGCGGTTCAACCCGCGCGTAATCTCGGCTTGCAGCTTGATCGCCGCCTGCTGCAGTCCGACTCCCTGGCTGTAGCGCGCCTGGGCGAGGGTTTCAAAGTGCCGCAGGACTTCCAGGTCTTCCTCGGCGATTGAGCTGGCGCGGTCGATATAGGCAAGGTCCCAGTAGGCCACGCGCACCCGCCGAGCGACTTCGTCCTTTTGGGCCTCGTACAGGGCGGCCATCGCCGCCGCTTCCTTGTCCTCGACCTGCCCTTGGGCGCGCAGCTTGCTCAGCCACGGGAAGCGCTGGGATAGCGTCACCATCGTCGTTTGCGGACCCACGCGCGTCTCGGGCGTGCGGGCGTACTGCATCACCGACAGCTCCGGGTCGGGCAGCGCGTTCATCTGGGGCGCCCGTTGCAACGCGGCGCGGTAGCGCGAGAAAGCCTCTTCTACGGACGGGTTTCGCCCGACCGCTTCGTCCACAAGGCTGTCCAACAATGGGTCCGCGTGCGCCATTGCGGCCAAGACGAGGCCGAAGGCGCAGGCCGGCAGTATCAATCTCAAGGGTTCCTCCCGTCGAACGGTCACAACGAAGCGGGCGCGCGGCGACAAGCCGCGGCCGAACGTGGTCGAACCAAGCGACGGGAGTCTAGATCAGGAATGCGGCGTGCAGGACAAAGAGCGGTGGAGAAGCGTCAGGCGACGTCTCGCGCCCGGTCTCGGGCCTGATTCCGGCGTGAACCGGAGGTTTTGGGGCGCCGTCGGCCACGGCGGTCACAAGCCGCGGCGCCTGATCGTCCACGAAGGTTAGGACGGCGCCTGATTCGGAAGCGGCGCACAAGGTCAAGCAGGAGGCGTCGACCTCGTGGTGGCAGCAGGCGTGCTGCGCGACCGTGAGCGTCATCGAGAGCGCCACGGCGCCCGCCGTCACGGCGATCAGCGCCACCGCGGCGATCATCGTCACCGCCACGACGCGGCTTTTCGCCCGATGGAGAGAGGTCAACATTCGAACGCCCTCAGTATAGACCCTGGAGCCCGCTACAGAGTCAAGTGCTATTTTCACTTTCTCGCCGATTGGTAGGCTTCCCAGGTTCGGGCCGCTGTGATGTTCCACGTGAAACATCCCGCGCGCGCCCGGCCACGGCGGATGAGCTCGGCGCGCAGGGCTTCATCCTGGGCCAGGCGCTCCATGCCGCCCTGTATCGCCTGGGCGTCGAGCGGGTCCGCCAACAGCGCGGCCTCTCCGGCGACCTCCGGCAGCGCCGAGCGCGTGGAAGTCAGCACCGGCAACCCGGCGGCCATCGCTTCCAGCACCGGCAGCCCAAAACCTTCATCGAGGGAAGGGAAGACCAGGGCGTCGACGGCTTGGTAAAGCAGCGCCCTCATGGCCGCGTCCACGTAGCCGGGCAGCAGAATCCGCTCGCGCGCTAGGCTGGCGGCGATGCGCTCCTCAATCGCGGCGGCCCCGTAGCCGGCGCCGCCCGCCAGGACCAGCAGCGGGTCGCCGGAGAGTTGCTCAAACGCCTCCACCAGCCGGACTATGTTTTTCCGTGTTTGGATCGCGCCCACATGCAGGAAGACCGTGCGGTCGTTCCAGCCCTGTTCAAGCCGATACTCGTCGATCCGCGAGGCCGGAATCTCCGCCGGCGCATCCACCCCGTGTGGCGCCACACGGATGCGGTCGCGGGGATAGCCCAGCAATTCAGCCGTCTGCCCAGCGGTGAATTCCGAGATGGCGATAATCAAGTCGGAGCGCGCCGCCGCCCCCCGCGCCAGCGCCGTGAATTTTTGGCGAAACTCGGGCGTCGAATACTCGCCGGTCATCACAA
>CAYOPA010000382.1:0-5428 GCA_964405625.1 uncultured Bryobacterales bacterium | reverse complement strand
CGATGACCTTGAACCCGTGCCGCACCTGGCACCTCCGCAGCGACCACCGCAGCCCGCGGTGGACGACGCGGTGGGAGGAGTTGCCGGTGGCGTGGGCACGTTGAAGTTCCCGTGGCCAGCCGGCACGGGTCGCGAGGTCTGGTCGAGCGACTGACGCGAGTCGGACTCGGACGTTGGGCCGGTGCCGTTTCCGGAACGGCTCCGGGGAGGCGTTCCAAACGCGCTGCATATTCTGGCAGGGTACACGCGGCGAAAACAGCCCTTGACCGTTCATGCCGAAAGGATCGTTTGGATGGGAGGAAACCGTGCGAAGAAACGGCTGCCCGACCGGCAACAGGCCACCTTGCCTGATCCGCCGCCCGCGACGCTGCAAGACACTCGCGACGAATTTACGAGGGGTTTTGTTCCGCTACTGCCCGCGACGCTTTCTGAGAGGCTCTTTTCAGTCCTGAACCCTGACCGAGGAGAACAGCGGGAGCGATGGCACCGCTATTTAATCCTTTGCCGCGACGAGTCGAATCGGAGCACCGTGGCGTTCTTGAACGGCTCGCCCGTCCTCCTCCCTGCTTATGAGGACTCAAACCCCATCAGCAGCATGATTGATCGCCCTGATGAGCAACTGAAGGACATCTTTGCCCAGTGGGACATGACGCCGCAACGCGTTAAGGCTGAGGTAGAGCAGATCGATCAGGAGCGTGCCTATCGGGTGCGATGGCACCAGGCTTATTGTGGCTGGTTGATCACCGAGCCGGCGTTCCGACGGGACCAACAGGCCTTGATCGCTCAGGGAATCTTGGAGTCGGGTCAACCATTCGAGAAAGGCAACGACGAAGCCGCCGTTGGGTCGCCCGTCCAGCCTGTTCCGGAACGCCATGGCGAAGTGCTCCGAAATTTTCGCACTCGCTGGTGCCTCGGGGATTGGCTCGGTCCAGATCTTCCCGTACCGCTGGACGTCCGGTTCGGGGATACATTCGACACCATGCGCATCCCGGAATCCCAATGGCAGAGCTTCCGATTCATCGCGGTTGCCCGATGGCTCCCGCTGCGCCGGGAAACCCTCACTTTGCTCGAAGATGTGGTGCGACGTGTCGTTCAAACGGACGAAACGCTTCCGCACCTTAAGGAATGGCACAAGTTGGTGCAACAGCCTGGGAACAAGAGCATGGAGGGCTACGCCCGTTTGCAGCGGGTGTGCCGGTGGTGGAACGCGCTGGATCTGCTGTTCCCCGATGTGACTAAAAGAAAGAAAACTCAGATCAAGAAGGCTTTCGCGAACCACCTCGGCGTCAGCGAAGACAGCATCAAGCGCAGCTTTGCTCTGATGGGTAAACGAAATCCTTCATCGTAAAACCGGATCGCCTCTACCTCGATGGCAAAGCGGCGCACTTGACTGTTTCTAAGTGCGCCCCTGCTTTCGTATAGGAGGTGGTAGAAGAATTGATCGGCAGATGTCTGCTGCTGGTTGCCGCACCCCTCGGCACGCTTCCTGTGCTCTACGTCTTAAGGAGACTTTATATGCTCGATCGTTCGCCCCCGGATTCGCCGTCCCAACTCCCGCGCCTGCTGTCCTACGACGACGTCGCCGAGCTTCTCGGCGTCTCGACCCGCACGGTCTACACCCGCGTCGCGGAAGGCGCCTTGGTCCCCACCCGCATCGGCGGGCAGGTCCGTTTCCATCCGGACGACGTTGAACGCTACATCGACCGCGCCCGCGGGGGAGTCGAGCTTTGAGCGCCGCCCAACCCCCGCACCTCGACGCTTTGCTCAACAAGCTCGGCCGAGTGACAAAGACGGGGCCGGGTCAATTCTCCGCCCACTGCCTGGCTCACGCCGATTCGCAGCCGAGCCTATCCGTCGGTCTCGGCGACCAAAATCGGATTCTTCTTCACTGCCATGCTGGCTGCGAAACGGCCGACATCGTGGAGGCGATGGGCTTGAAGATGCAGGACCTTTTTGCGGACTCCAACCGTGTGTCGGGCTCGCCAAACGCGGGCCCAGCCAACACGTCGGGGTCCCGTGCGACCGAGCGGGTGGCTTCGAGACCGGTTTTCGCGTGTGCCGATGACGCCATGGCGGACTGGGCTCGCCAGTTTTCGGGTGAGCTTGCGGCGTGGTGGTCGTACACCGACGGCGACGGAAACGAGGTGGCTCGCACCATCCGGTTCGAAACTCGCAACGGCAAAACATTTCGGCCGATCAGACGTGTTACGGACGGCTGGGAGCAGAAAGCGCCGGATGACCCGCGACCCCTCTATCGCGTTGACAAGGTCTTGAGCCTCGTGGTCGGCGGCATCCTCTGCATCACGGAGGGCGAGAAGGCCGCGGACACTCTTTTCAAGTGCGGTTACGTCGCGACGACTTCCTGGGGGGGCGCGAAGTCGGCAGCGAAGGCGGACTGGACCGCCCTCGCGAAGATCCGGCCCTCAAAAGTTTTGATTTTTCCCGATTGCGACGAACCCGGGGAGGCGTACGCCACCGACGTGGCGGCGGCCATCCATCGCGTCAACCCCGAACTGCACGTCGCTGCCGTGCGACTTCCCGGGCTGAAGAAGGGCGAGGACATTGTCGACTGGATCGCGGCGAGGGGAGGTGCCGCGTGAACGAAGCGATTTTGCGTGAACTGCAGGCGGCGATGGACGCAGCCGAGCCCGTCCGCCTGATTCCCGGAGAGCAGCGCAACGCGCGAAGTGTGTCGACTCCCGCGTTTCCGATTGACGCCCTCCCGGAGCGCGTGAAGGAGATCTGCAACGGCCTCGCCGACTCGCTTACCGTCGATCCGGCCATGATCGCGATGCCTTTGCTTGCGGGCTTCGGCACCGCCATCGGGGCGACTCATCAAGTCAGGATCAAGTCAGATTGGACCGAGTACCTCATCTTGTGGGTCCTGATCGTTGCTCCGCCCGGATCGAAAAAATCCCCCGCGCTAGATGCCGTGTTCAATCCGCTCAAGAACCTGCAGACGCGCTATCTGCAGGATTACCAATTGGCGAAAACTGCGTACGCGGCTCAGCTGCAAGAGTACAAGGCCCGGTCCCGATCGACACGGGTGACGGCCGATGCCACACGGTCGAATTCGGAGCCTCCCCAGGAGCCGGTCTGCCGACGTGTCCTTATCCAAGACGCCACGCCCGAGTCGGTGATCAAAATTCTTTCTGAGAATCCGCGCGGAGTCGCGTGCATACTGGACGAACTCACGACGTGGCCGGCCATGGGACGCTACTCCAACAACAGCAACAAGGGCAGCCAAGTGGGGCCGTGGTTGTCGATGTACGACGCCACGATGGCCTTGTTGGACCGCAAAGGGAGCGGTACGGTCGCCGCTTCTCGGGCATGGCTGTCGATCGTTGCGGCAACGCAACCTGGGACCGCCGTCGATTGCCTCAGCGGAGCCAATATGGGCAACGGTCTGACCCATCGGCTGGCGGTGATCTGCCCCGAGGAGAGGCCCGCGGTGTATCCCGAGCCGGAAATTCCTTCAGCTCTGTTGGACGACCTGAATCGCGTTTATGAGCGTTTGTTCGCCTTGGGTTTTGCGGCTGAAGATCGACCGCGTGAACTCACCCTCACCCCCGACGCCAAGGTCGCGTTCGATGCTTGGCGACAACGCCATCACGCCGAGCGGTCCACGATCTCCGAGATCGAGGGCGAGGCGTGGTCGAAGCACGAAGCCCGGGTGCCTCGGATCGCCGGGATCCTCCACCTCCTCGATCGGGTGTGTCGGACCCTAGATGCGGCACCCGACCGAGCAACCTATAGCAGCTCCGAGATTTCGGTTGAAGTGGTCGAACGTGCGATTCAGATCGTCGAGTACTTGAAGGGGCAGACGCGTTTGTTTTACCCAACCCTGAGGCCGTCGTCGTCCGGTGAGACCGCAAACTTCGACGTTCAGGAGTTGTCTGAGATGGGCGGCCGCGTGTCGAAACGCGACTACCAACGGCGCCACCCCAAGCTCCAAGGCACCAAGCTCGATGAACACCTGCAACCGTTGATTCAAGCCGGCGTCCTGCGGCTTGAGGAGGTTTTGACCGGTGCCCATCCGCGTACTGACATCGTTTTGACCACGATGCACCCCGCGCCATCTGTGAGCGATGAAGGTGGCCAGAAGGAAGCCGCTTGAAACCCGTCTAGTCTTGAGGCAGCAATCTTACGAGGTACACCATGGCCAGCCTAAGCAACGACCCCAACGGACGCCGGCGGATCCTTTTCTTTGACGCCGCCGGCCACCGCAAGCAGATCCGTCTGGGCAAGGTCTCGCAGCGCTACGCCGAGGCCGTCAAGAGCAAGATCGAAGACCTTATTGCCGCGGGGATCGCCAACGAGTCCCCGCGCGAGGACACCACGCGCTGGGTCGCCAGCCTCGAATCGTCGTTGCACGCCAAGCTGGCCAACGCCGGCTTGGTGGGCCGTCGGGAAAGCGCGTCGCTGGACGCCTTCATCGATACCTATCTGGGTCAACGCCTGGATGTGAAGGCCGGAACGATGGCGGTCATGCAGCAGGCCCGGCGCCACCTCGTGAGCTTTTTGGGAGCCGACCAAAGCGTACGTGCGGTCACTCCCTCGCAAGCCGAGGCTTACCGGGCCCATCTTCTGGGGAAAGGACGCGCTCGTTCCACGGTGAACAAGTGGGTCCGATACGCGCGCCACTTTTTCGAGGTGGCCCGCCGGCGAAACATGATCGAGCAGAACCCCTTCGAGCATGTTTCCGGTGCCGTCACGGGCGACCCGGCCAAGCGGCAGTTCATCGCCGCCGCCGACGTCGCCCGGGTGATGGATGTCGCCCCGGACCCGCAGTGGAAGCTGCTGATCGCGCTGGGTCGCTGGGGCGGCCTGCGCATCGCCAGCGAAGCGTTGGCGTTGACCTGGGCGGACGTTGATTTCGAGCGGCGACGGTTTGTCGTCCGGTCAAGTAAGACGGCACACCACGAGGGCGGTGGCGTGCGGCTGGTGCCGATGTTTCCTGAAGTCGCCGAGCACATGCAACGGGTGTTCGACGAAGCCGAGCCCGGCACGGTGCATGTCATCACGCGGTACCGCAACCCCGCCGCCAACCTTCGGACGCAGTTCGTGCGCTACATCGAGGCCGCGGGGTTGACCCCCTGGCCCAAGCCGTGGCAGAACCTTCGGGTGTCGCGGGCCACGGAGTTGGCCGACAGCTATCCGTCGCATGTGTGTGCGGCGTGGCTGGGCCACAGCGAGAAGGTCGCCGACGCTTTCTACCGGCAGGTCACCGACGAGCACTTCGCCAAGGCGACGCAGAATGCGGCGCAGAAGTCGCACGAGACGCCCGGAAACCACAGGAATGGAGAGGGCCGCGTCGACATCGAAGTCATGGACGTTGCGGGAGATAGCGGCGATTGTCGTGAAGCTGCCGGTCGCTGCTTGGAAGTGGAAATGGGCCTGGCAGGATTCGAACCTGCGACCTCACCCT
>CAYOPA010000381.1:0-5433 GCA_964405625.1 uncultured Bryobacterales bacterium | reverse complement strand
CGAGTATATCATAGTTCAAAGTACTTTGTGACATTATTTCACAGCTTCCCGCCTCCAAAATATACAAATTCATTCGCCCGCTTTCCTCACTCGTATACAGAACCTTCGAGCCATCGTTATTCCAAACCGGCCGCGGTTCGTTGAGATACTTCCGCGCCGGAAACCAAATCCCCCAGTTGCGAAACGGGAAGCGCTCGTCCGGCGGCGTCTCCGGCTCCGCGCCCAGCGGCGCATTCACCCGCGTCCGGATCGTCCGCGCCTCCAGGTCGATCGCCGCCAACCCATTGCCCAGCGGCCCGCCGTAAACATCGGTCAGCACCAGATGCGGCTTTTTGGGATGGTAGCTGGGATGGCCTGCCGGTACGTGCTCGGCCGCGAACGCCACCCGCTCCACGCCCGTGGCGGCGTCCACCTCAATCAGGCTCTGAAAGTTCGTGCGCGGGTCGCGGCGGGGAAACAGGATCGCCTTGCCGTCGGGCCGCCACGTCGGGTGATGCAGGTCGTGCGCCAGCCACCTCAACTGGGCGGTCTGGAAGTCATAAACAAAGATCTCCACCAGGCTCGGGAAATCTTCCAGCGTGCGGTGCACGATCATCACCCGGTCGCCGTTCGGGCTGAAGCGGGTATTTTGCAACACGGATGGATTGTGAACCGTCAGCGCGCGATTCGGCGTCAGCGCCAGCGCCCGCTCCAGCGTCACCAGCGGGATGTAGCGCTGCTGCTCGATGTCGTAGACGCCCTGATCATGCCCTTGGCCGCACGAGAACCGCTTGCCGTCCGGGCTCAGCCGCGTGCAGGGAACCGGCGTCTCCATGCGTTCGACCGCGCCGCCGCCGGCCGGCACGCGCGACATCACGGCGCCGCCTGGCCGAGGCTCCAGGAAGTAAACCCACTCGCCGTCCGGCCCCCACATCTGATTGACGCCGACGTGGTAGTGCCCCCGCAGGCCGTCGACAATCTTGCGCTGGTTGCCGCCGTCAGCGTCCATCACCCACAGCGAGCCCGGAAAGCGCCCCGTGGCGGTGAGCTTGTCCACTTTGGCGTCAAAGCGAAAGAAGACGATCCGCCGCTCGTCGGGCGACCACGGCGAGACGAAGTAGTAGTGGTGCGTCTCATGCTGGGCCAAGGCGAAGCGGATCAGCTTGCGCCCGCTCGCCGGGTCGGTCAGGGACTCCACAACCGACTGCGGAAAGGCCGGGAAAACCCAACCCCAAGCAAGGACCACGAGCAGAAGCCGGCGCAAAAGCAACCCGCCAAGCTAACACGCCGCCAATCAGCCCGGCCGGGCTATTCGCCGTAGAGCCGAGCCAAGTGCTCGGCCACCGTGGTGGAAAGCTTGTCGGTCGTGTTTCCGCCGTCGGGTAACCTCCGCGACTCGACCCAGCGGCGACCCGGATGCAGTGTATCCCATTTCGATCGGCGCTGTAGCTCGCGTCCGCGACCTGGATCATGAATCCCAAAGCCGTCAAGAACGACGTTCCAGAGCGGCTGGAATTGTTCGATGGCCAGCGCCTCGCCCAGCGGAATCCAGATGTCATCGACGACCAAAGCTCGAAAAGCGAAATCGTCAAGCCGAAGGTTCTGGGCATCCCGAATGGTTTCCGCGTGTTTGTTCAAACGATTCCACAGTGCGAACGTAGCCGTGGGATTCCTGAGCAACCCGCCCTTCCTGGCCCCGGCCGGCACAGCCTTGCCAATGTAGATCGGAGCCTCGTATCGTTTATCAAGATTTCGCTCGGCTATGCGGCGGTACAACGGGAAATCGCCCGTGTAGTACAGCGCGTAGACCCCAGCTCCGGGGAACTTATCAACCGGAGGCAACGACTGAACGCTCTGCCTAAGCAGGACGTCCCTAACGCTCTCGCCCAAGTGGAGCTTGTCCAACGGATTGAACGGCGAAGACATGCCCCGCCATTATCTCAAGACGGCGCAAGCTGACGGCGGACTTGGCGCGCCATGACCTCGGCCAAGTCCACCGGAACGGCGTTCCCCAACTGGCGCATCGTTTCCGTCCAGGAACCGTGGAACACGAACTCGTCCGGGAACGTTTGTAGGCGGGCCGACTCGCGAACTGTAAAGTAGCGGCGCTTGCCGTTAGGGAACACCACGACGTTTTCCCCGCCAGGCACCCCATGATCGCCCGCCTTGAGCGTCTTTGCCGGCTCGTCAATCGGGCTGCCCGTATGCCCGTGGTATGCGCGCGCGCCCGGCATGAACTGGTGGTTCAAGAAGCCGTTGGGTCTGATGTAGGTTTCTGGGTCCGGAAGTCGCTTCGGCTCGGCGAATGCATCCCTCACCGTCCGCCAAGGTCTGACGAACGTTTTGCTCAAGCCGTGGCGCCCATTCAGGCGAGCCGGGGGCTCGGGCCGGTCCTTGGCGGCCACCTTGTGTCGATCCCAATACGCACCCGTTCCCCATTGCTCCCACAGCAGTTGGGCTTGCGAATGCGTCCGCGCCGGGTATTCCCACGTTAGGTCCAGATCTTCGCGAAAGCCCACGATGAAGATCCGGTGCCGCCGCTGGGGCACGCCGTAGTCCGCGGCGTTGAGTATGGCCGGCTGCTGAATTCTGTAGCGCAGGTCCCCGGCGCTCCCACAACGGGAAACCCGATCAAGCCTGCGCAGGTGATCTGTCCACTGCTCGTTCTCGTGCGCCCGCTCGTCCGGATGGCGCAATTGTTGGACGATGTAACGCAAGTAGTCGGCGAACGCTTCCCGGGCAAGGCCCTTCACGTTCTCAACAAGTATCGCCTTCGGTCGCAGATCGCGAACCGCCCGAATGAACTGCGGGAACATGTCTCGCTTATCCAGGAACCCGCCATGCTTGCCCCCCATTGAAAACGGCTGACAGGGCGGGCCGCCCGCCAACAAGTCGACCTCGCTCGACACCAGATCCGCGAATGACCGAATCTTGGTCACGTCTTGCGAAAGAACCCGCCAATCTCGAACCGGCTCGACTCCACGTGCCCTATTTTCCTGGATCGTTTCGCAAGCGTAGCGGTCCCGCTCGATCAGCAGTTCATGACTAAAACCGGCTCGCGCAACGCCAAGCGCCAAGCCTCCGGCTCCGGTGAACAGCTCAACAGATTTCATCGGCCGTCTTCGTCTCCATCCAGGAACCGTCGTATCCGATCCACCAACCCCACTTCGCCAACCTGACATTCCCAAACGACCAGAACGCCCCAACCTCCGGCGACAAGCTCTTCCTGGCTCTTCAAGTCGCGCTCTCGATTCGTCTCCAGCTTAGTCCGCCAGAAATCCAACCTGGATTTCGGCATTCGCGTGTTCTTGCAGCCGGGGTGCCGATGCCAAAAGCAGCCATGCACGAACAGGACCTTCCGTCGGCTCGGGAACACCAAGTCGGGCTTACCAGGTAGATCGGCTCGGTGCAGCCGATAGCGATAGCCCAGACCATGAACCAGCCGTCGGACCAACATTTCTGGCCTCGTGTCTTTGTTCCTAACCAACGCCATCCGCTTGCTGCGCTGGTCTGGCGTCAGCGTATCCATGTCGCCTTTAGAGTACCCGCCATTGTAGCGGGTTCGCATGTCGATGGCAAAGAAACGGCGAACATCAACCGACACGCTGGGGCCGCGGAGTGACCGCGCCGGCCGTTTCGCGACCGCGACGACGCGGCATTGAGCGAAACCCGACCCCTCCGATCAACGGCAAGTATGGTTCCCTACCACCGCCGCCGGTTCAAATCCACCGGCCCGATTCGCCTAAATCCTTACAAACGAAACGTTTACCGCCCTTAACCGCGTCTTTACAAGTGGCCCCCGAATTGCACTATTTGAGGGCGGCGATACAATCGCCAAGGAGATCAGACATGAGAGGCATCATCGCTACTACTACAGCCCTCCTGCTCATGCTGATCCCTGCTTCCCCGGTCGCGGCCCAATCCACGGACGCCGGCCCGGCGCTTGGGGTCGCTCGGATCAGCTTGATCAACGGGGACGTGACCACCAAGCGCGGGGATTCCGGCGACTGGGTGGCGGCTCAGGTCAATGAGCCCGTCGTCGAGGGCGACTTTATCGAAACCGGTCCCGGTTCGCGCGTCGAGATCCAACTCGATCATTCCAACGTGGTCCGCCTCGACGGCTCCACCAGCGTCGAGATGACTGAATTGGGCAACCGGGTTTTCCGCGTTCGCCTGCTCGACGGCCGGCTGACCTACTCCGAGCTCCAAGGCGGCGAGGCGGACATCGACATTGAGACGCCATTGGCTGCGATCCGTCCGCGGGAGCGCGGGCGCTACGAGGTCGAAGTCCGCGGCGAACAGACAAAAGTACAGGTGAGGCGCGGCCGCACCGAGATCGCCTCCATCAACGGATTGGAGACGCTCAACCAAGGCCGCATGGCGCTGATCGCCGACGGCGGACCCGGCGCCGGTCCTGACATCCGCGTGGAGCGCGCCGAAGCTTCCAATTCCTGGGACGACTGGAACCAGAGCCGCGATGAACGGCTGGCGAACGTCAGCTCGTATCGCTATATGAGCCAGGACATTGTCGGCGGCAGCGATCTGGACGACCACGGCGACTGGCGCTACGTCTCCGGCCACGGCCACTGCTGGTACCCGCGCGGCGTGGGCGCCGGTTGGGCGCCGTATCGCACGGGTCGCTGGATGTGGGCCGACTACTACGGCTGGAACTGGGTCGGCTACGAGCCTTGGGGCTGGGCGCCGTACCACTACGGCCGCTGGTTCCACGACCCCGGCATGGGCTGGGGCTGGTGGCCGGGCTACATGCACCACCGGCAGTTCTACCGGCCCGCGCTGGTCAGCTTCTTCGGCTGGGGCGGCGGACGCGGCTTCGGGTTCGGGATGGGCATCGGCTTCGGGCACGTCGGCTGGGTGCCGCTGGCGCCGGGCGAGCTTTTCCGGCCCTGGTACGGACGCGGCTTTTACGGCGGCCGCAATCTGGTGAACAACACGATCGTCGTGGACAACTCGGTCAATATCCACAACAATTACCGAAACGCCCGGGTCAACAACGGCGTGACGGTGGTGGACGCCAACGGCTTCTCGCGCGGCCAGATGAACAACCCCTCGTCGCTGCGCGGCGAGGAGCTCCAACGCGCCAGCCTGATTCGCGGGCAGATCCCCGTGGCGCCGTCTCGCGAGGCGCAGGGCCGCGTGGTCCGGGCCTCGGCGCGCGGTCAGAATTCGCTGGCGGCGCAGCAGGCGTCGAATAGCGGCGTGCGCTCGTTTGCGCGGGGCGGCGGAACGGCGGCGACCCGTTCGACAAGACTGGAACGCTCGTCGTTTGACCAGCAGCGTCAACAGGTGGTCAGCTCGGTGCGCAACTTCCAGAATGAGCGCGCCGGGGTCGGGACGGCGCCCGGCGGAGTGCGGTCGGGCGGCGACGCCCGCGGCGCCATGACCGGCGCGCAGGCGCCCAATCGGGCGGCGGGCTCGACGAGCTCGCTGCGGCAG
>CAYOPA010000380.1:2048-5442 GCA_964405625.1 uncultured Bryobacterales bacterium | reverse complement strand
ATCGAATCCGTCGACGCCCGGCTACGCGCCTTATCCGGCAACTTGAGCGAGCTCCTTGAGCGCGTGGTCAGGCCGTCGGGCATGTTGCAGCGCCACGCCGCGCTGCCGGACGGCGAGCTGCTCTCGCGCGGCTGGCGGGACGCGGCCGCGGCCATGAATCGGCTGATCGCGGTCTACGGCGACGGCGAGGAGCCGCGCTATCCGGCCATCGACTCGCCGATGTACGAGGTCGCCTCGGAACCCTACCGGCGCTTGGTCCACATCCTGACGCTGTCGTTGGCCGAGGATCTTTCCGACGACGACCTGTTTTTCCATGTCCCGTTGCGGTTTGCGCTTGGGCTGCTGGAAATCAACCTGCGCGACGAGGCGGGCCGCTACGAGCCGCTCCATGAAGGAGAGAACCGGGCCGCATGGCTCCAGGTCGGCTCGACTGAATGGAGCCGGTTCCCCTACTCGGCCATTGTCGTGCCAGGCTTGGGCTCGGACCGCCCCGGCATTGCGATGTCGCCCTGGGGCGTGCGCCGGGTGGCGATTTCGGCCCGGCGCTATCGCGAAGGCCGCGCGCCGTTTCTGATCGTCTTCGGCGGTCACGTTCACCCCAATCAGACGCGTTACTGCGAGGCAATTGAGATGAAGCGGGCGCTGATGCGGGATTTTGGCGTACCCGAGCAGGCGATTCTGATCGATTCGCACGCCCGCCACACGACCACGAATCTGCGCAACGCCGCCCGGCTGCTCTATCGTTACGGCTTCCCGTTTGAATCCAAGGCGCTTGTTTCCACCGACCCCTACCAGAGCGCCTACATCGAGGCTGACGGGTTGCGGGAGCGCTGCGACCGGGAGCTCGGCTACCAACCCCATCGCCTGCTGGGCCGCACCTCGCCCTTCGATCTGGAGTTTCTGCCGATGCTGGATTCGCTGCACGCCGACCCGACCGACCCGCTGGACCCGTAGCCCGACGTTCTCGTCGGAGACACGCCTAAGAGGCGAACATAGACCTGGAAGAGCGCCGCCGCGTGCGCCGACCATGATGTAGGCCATGCGATTCGAGCCCTGGCGGCGTTGGCTGCTGATCGCGTCGGCGCTGTTCGCCTTGCAAGGGGAGTCATGGGCTGTCATTGGCGGCTTCGACCCGTTCGGCCTCTACGCCGGTTGGTTGGCCGGGGCTCTTTGGGGGCTGCATGAGTTGCCGTCCGACGCGCAGCGCGCGTTTGCATTCATGGCGGTCCCGCTCGGCGCGACGACGGCAGGATATTTCGTCCTGGTTCACATGATCGTGCGCCGTGCCTTTCCTCGCCGCGAGCCGTGGGCTTACTGGACCGTGGCAACGGCGCTGTTGACGTGGTTCGTGATCGACTCGGCGTTCAGCCTGGCGCATGGCGCAACGTTCAACATATGGCTCGTGACTGTATATGGCTCGTGACTGTCCCGTGCCTTGCCGTGATGGGGCTGCCGCTGGCTGCGATGCGGCGGGCTTTTGGTCGGCCGGGGGCGGGGTAACTTGGCGTTTCCCCGCCTGGCCCGGCGATCCGGACGAACCTCCCCGGCCGCTTCCTCACTCAACTCTTCCAGACTGCCAATCGGCTCACTACTCGAACTGAGCTCCATCGAGGTTAACGGCGACTCCCCCTGGCTCGCTGAACTGGAAATCAAACTCGAAGGATGTCACTTGACGGCTGTCAAATTCGCCCCATTCCCTGACCGTCCAGTGCGCGTCGCCGGCAAGCGGCGCGCTAATGCGCTGGAACAGCTTCCAGGTCCGGTCCTGTTGCTCGAATTGCCCGACGAAAGTCAGCATGCGGCTGCCGCCGGGCGAGCGCAAGATGACTCGCGGATGTCCGTTTTGCAGACTTGTGTTCGAATCCAGGCTTAGCCAGAACTGGAGCGTGCGGCTTGTGGAGAGATCCCAATTGATTTCGAGCGCGGCCTTTCGGGGGTAGCGCAGGGTCAGACGGTTGGCGGTTGGCGCCACTCCCGCCAGGAACGATTCGCCGGTCATGGGCGCAAGGCGGTCGCCGCCGAGCCGGACTCCCGGATTCACCGGCGTCATGCCGCGGTAGGCTTCGAGCTGCCATTCGCTCAGATTGCCTTCGGTGAGATCGCGGATTGGGGGCGGCTCGCCCACTGCCTGGCTTAGCGTGAGGCTTTGCGCCGCGGTGACTACGATCTCGACTCCGCGAAAGACCACGAGATTGTTCGTCGGGTCGGTGTCGTTTTCAATCTCGACGCGCATGACCGGGCGGTAGGTGTCGAGCGGGAGGTTTTCCGGCGTAACGACTTCGCGCACGATTTCGCGGGGCGCGCCCTCGAGCGTCACCTGTTCGGTGAGCAGGATGCGGCCGATGCTCGACGTGGAAAGCTGATACGTCACCATCACCGGGCCGCTGTATTCGCTCAGATTGAGTAGCGTGTACTCGAACGTGAGCGTGTTTCCCGGGGAGATCTGAGCGGGCGATACGTTGGTGACCTCGACGCCGATGTCGTGCGGGTCGCCGCTGGCTGCTTCGAGGATGAACGGCTCCTCGACCGTGAACCTGTCGTTCGAGGGGTCGGAATCGCCTGGAATCTCGACTTGGCCCTGGAGCGTATAGCTGCCTGGAAACATCGTCCTGAAAGTCGTCAGCTCGCGCGAGAGCGCGAGGTCGAATCCCGTGAGCTCGACAGTAAAGCGTGCGAGAGTTGTAGCGGTGTTTCCGAGCTGAAGGAAGAAGATGACCTCGGCTTCCCCTTCATAGCCGCTCAGGTTGCGCAGCGCGTACTCGACCTCGAAGGAGCCTCCCGGGAAGATCGACCGCGGGGCGACATTGGTGATCTCGATGCCCACGTCGGGGCCGGGCGGGGCGGGCAGGTCGACCGGCAGGTCTTCCACCGGCGCGGCGAATCCGTCGAAGTCGATGCTGAGCGGCAGCGTGGATTGGAAGCTCTCGGAGAGCTCGGAGGGCAGGCCGAGGTCGAGTTGTCCCAGTCCGACCAGACCCGGAGTGAGGCCGGCGTAGTAGACCGTCACCTCCTGGCCGCCCAGCGTGACGCGCGGGACGGCGACGGTGCGGGCCAGTGGATCGGCTGAGGAGGCGGCGCCGGTCGCGGGCGGATTGTCGAGGGTTCCGTAGCCGTTCATAAATACAGTCAGGATCTGTCCCGCGACAGCCGGGTTCTCGGCGTTGATCAATCGGCTCGTGCCGTTGATGACGACGATTGCCTCGCCGGTCGCCGGGTTCTTGAAAGCCGCGGGCGTGTAGGCGTTCACTTGCACGGTCTCGGGTTCGCTGGCGAGAAACGATTGCTGCAGCAGGTCCCAGGCGGCGGCGGCCCTGCCATCGCGGATCCATGCCTCGGCGAGCCGCAGGGCAGCGCGGGGTCTCAGCGGGGATGGGGCTGGTGCCCGGCTGAGGCT
>CAYOPA010000380.1:0-2038 GCA_964405625.1 uncultured Bryobacterales bacterium | reverse complement strand
GGGTTCGCTGGCGATGCCGTCGCGGAACACGACCACGGCCGCTTGTCCCAGCTCGGTCTCGACCGGGATCTGGAAGTTGATCTGGCCGGCGGAGACGAAGTAGAGCGGCGCGCCGACTCCGTTCACCTCGATGCGCACGCCGCCGAGCTCGAGCGGCAGCGGGATGGTGTCCGCTTCGAACGTGGCGTTGGCGAGATTTTGGCCGAACACCGTGGCGATCGAGCCCGGCGAGACCATCTGCATGAATTGGGCGGCTTCGGTCACGCCGCCTTCGTTGATGCTGGGCGACGGGTTCTGAGCGCGCAGCGCGAGCCCGCAACCCAGCAGAACGAGAACGGCCGCGAGCGGCGTGAAGATTCCGCGGGATCTTGAAACTAACATCGCCTACCGTTGTACCACCTGAGGTCTGCGCAACCGCGAGCTTGCCGCGGCTGCGTGAGCCACGACGGTTGAAGCGGAGCTCGAACTCGTCCAGGTAGAAACCCCCATGCACGCTTAGTAACGGCCCCGGCGAAATACAACGCCGGCCTGCGCTGACGAGATATCGACGGGCGCCGCTTGACTCCAGGCGCGGGCTTCCCTACCATCGGCACGCGAACAGGAGGTTTTGCCGTGTTTATCCGCCTCACTTTGTTGCTGCCGGCGATTGTTTGCGCGGCCCTGGCCCAGACGGGCTTTCCGCCGATGGCCTACGCCGTCGACGAGAGCTGGCCCGTCTTGCCGCCGGGTTGGAACTTTGGCGAAACGCCAGGCGTGGCGACCGACCCCCGAGGTCACGTGTACGTCCTCCATCGCGGGCCGAACCCGATTCTCGAATTTGCGCCCGAGGGGAGGCTGGTGCGCTCCTGGGGCGAAGGCTTGTTCATCCGGACTCACGCCATCCGGATTGACCCGGAAGGCAACATCTGGACGGTGGACAACGATACGCACCAGGTCCTCAAAATGGACCCCTCCGGCCGGGTCCGCATGGTCATCGGCCGGCGAGGTATGAGTGGCGAGAACGAGGAGCTGTTCAACCGGCCCACCGACATCGCCTTTGCCGCCAACGGCGACTTCTATGTCAGCGACGGCTACGGCAACTCGCGCGTCGTGAAATTCTCCAAGGACGGGCGCTACCTGACCGCTTGGGGCAAGAAGGGCAAGGGCGACGGCGAGTTCGACCTGCCGCACTCGGTGGCTGTTGATAAGCAAGGCCGCGTGCTGGTGGCCGACCGTGAGAACTACCGCTTGCAGATCTTCGACGCTGACGGCAAGTTCCTGGAAAAGTGGATGCACGTCGGCTCTCCCTGGGGGCTGGAGCTGCTGCCGGACGGGACGCTGTTTATCGCCGACGGCCACAACAGCCGCATCCTCAAAACCGACCTGACGGGCAAGGTGTTGGGCGCCTTTGGCGAGAACGGCCGGCTGCCGGGCGAGCTCAATTTCGCCCACCACATCGCCGTCGACGGGCAGGGGAACATCTACGTCAGCGAGATCAAGAATCAGCGCGTCTCGAAGTTTGCGCCGCGGTAGCGCTAGCGGCCGCCCAGGCGTATTGCCCGGCCGGCTCTGGTAGCCTGGGAAGTCAGCCTGAGACAGCCGTCCATGCAGACCTACCAGGAGATCATCTTCGCCCTAAAACGGTATTGGGCCGAAAAGGGCTGCGTCATCCAGGAGCCGCTTGATGTGGAGGTCGGCGCCGGCACCATGTGCCCGGAGACCTTCCTGCGCGTGTTGGGGCCGCAGGAGTACAACGTCGCCTACGTGCAGCCCAGCCGGCGTCCCGCCGACGGCCGCTACGGCGACAACCCCAACCGCCTGTACAAGCACATGCAGCTTCAGGTGATCCTCAAGCCCGCGCCGGCCGACATCATCGAGCTCTACATGCGGAGCCTGGAAGCGATCGGCATCGACCTCACCCGCCACGACTTTAAGCTCGAAGAGGACAACTGGGAGTCGCCCACGCTCGGCGCCTGGGGCGTCGGCTGGCAGGTGATGCTCGACGGCCTGGAGATCACCCAGTTCACTTACTTCCAGCAGTGCGGCGGTCTCGACCTGG
>CAYOPA010000379.1:0-5449 GCA_964405625.1 uncultured Bryobacterales bacterium | reverse complement strand
TGGCAGATCAACGTGGTGGTTCCCGATCAGACGTTCGTGGACGGCCAGGTGACGTTGCAGGCCGAGATCTCGGGCGTGAAGACAAACGCCGTTTCGTTCTGGGTTGCGCGCTGATCGCCACGCGGGTGACTTCCACTGAATCGCCCGGAGCCTAAACCTCTATGCAGTGCCAACTTTCACTCATCGGTCGGGCGCTTGCGGCCCTGCTGATCCTCGGCGCGTGGTCGGCCGTCGTCCCGTCGGCGTTCGGTCAGGCTGCCGGCGAGGGAACCGTGTTCGGTTTCGTTTTCGACGCCAACTCGGGAGAGCCCATCCGCGGCGCCAAAGTCGTCGTCGAGGGCATGCCGGAAAAGACGGCAACCTCCGACCTCGACGGCGCCTATCAATTCAACCTGCCGGCCGGGACCTACTCCATCAACGTTTCAGCAGCCAACTTCCGGCCGTCCACCATTGCTGATGTGATCGTGGCGGCGGGCGAAGCCGCCGACGGCAGCGTGGTGCTGGCGACCGAAGGGACGACGACGACCGTGGAAGTCGTCGCGACCGTCGAATCGACGACCGCGACGGCTGAAGCCGCCGTCATCGAGCGCAGGCTCGCGCCGGTGGTCAGCGACCGCATCTCGCGGGAGGACATCTCCAACTCCACGGCGTCCGACGCCGCCGGGGCGGTGGAGAAGGTCACCGGCGTGTCGATCGTGGAAGGCGGCTACGTCTACGTGCGCGGGTTGGGCGAGCGCTACAGCAGTACAATGCTCAACAACGCCATGCTGCCGACCACCGAGCCGGAGCGGCGGGTGGTGCCGCTGGATCTGTTCCCCGCGTCGCTGCTCAACGGCGTGAACGTGCTCAAGTCCTATACCCCGGACCTACCCGGCGAGTTCGCCGGAGGGTTGGTGCAGCTTGAAACGGTGGAGTTTCCCCGGCAAAAGATTCTCACCGCGGGCGTGAGCATTGGGTTTAACTCGCGCACCACTTTCCAGCGCGGCGACACCTACCGAGGCGGCCGCTACGACTTCTTCGGCTTCGACGACGGCACGCGGGATCTGCCGGCGCTGGTACCGCGCGACGGCCGTGTCTTCCCGGGGACGTTCTCGCCCAGTGAATTGCAAGAGATCGGCCGGTCGTTCGAGACGAACTGGGAGCCGGAGCCGATTCAGAGCGTGCGGCCCTCGATCAGCTATTCCCTTGCCGGCGGCAATTCCTGGGGCAAGCTCGGCGTTGTCGGCGCGGTGACCTTTTCCAACACGCTGCAGCGTCAGGCTGAGCTGCTGCGCTTTCTGGTCAACACCGGCGGCGGCCAAGCGGGCATCTTCACGGACTATCCCGACTACATCGCCGATAACGAGTCGTCGCGGCTGGGCGGGGTTTTCAACGTCGCCTACTCGATCAATCCATCCAACAAGATCATCTGGCGCAATACCATCACGCGGGAGACCGACAAGGAGGCGCGCACCTTCGACGGTCTCAACGGCCGCATCGATACGGAGATCCGCAATGAGCGCTTGCGGTGGGTCGAGCGCTCGCTGGTTTCCACCGGAGTCGAGGGCGAGCACGTCTTCGCCGGCATCGGCAACAGCCTGTTTAACTGGCAGGTGACCTACTCCAAGAGCTCGCGCGATGAGCCGGACATGCGCGAAGTGGTGCGCTCGCTGCGCGACGACGGCTCCAACCCCTTCCTGGCGCTGCCGCAATCAGCGACGAGGTTTTCGAACTACCTCGACGACCGGATCCTTGAGCCGCAAGTGAGTTGGGCGACGCCGTTCTACGGCAAGGGCTTCAGCGGCAAATGGGAAGTCGGCTTTCGGGGTACTTTCCGCGAGCGCGACTTCTCGGCGCGTCGGTTTCGCTTCGTGCCGTTGCGTTTGTTCCAGCTTGACCTGACCGCGCCGAATAACGAGTTGTTGGGGCCGGACAATATCACCCCCAATCTATTCCAGATTCGTGAGAATACCCGCGGAACGGACCAGTACGAAGCCAGCATGGACGTCTATGCGGGCTACGCCATGCTGGACTTCTCGGTGGGCGGCAAGTGGCGGATTGTCGGGGGCTTGCGAATTGAGGACGCCGACATCAACGTCGAGACCCTCGACCCCTTGGTGCCCGGCGCTGTTCCGGCGATCTCAAGTCTGAAAAATCGCGATCCGCTGCCCGGCGTGAACGTCATCTACGCCCTGACGCCGAAATCGAACCTGCGGTTCGGCTTCAGCGAAACGTTGTCGAGGCCTGACTTCCGAGAGTTGTCGCCGTTTGACTTTGTCAATGTGCTGGGCGGCTATAGCTTTGCGGGAAACCCTGACTTGGTTCGCGCCAAGATTAAAAACTTCGACGCGCGCTGGGAGCACTTCTTTGGAGGCAGCCAACTGGTTGCGGCCAGCTACTTCTTCAAAGACTTCACGGACCCGATCGAGGTGACCATCCAACCGACCACCGGAGACTTGCGGCAGACCTATATCAACGCCGCCGGCAGCCGCAATCAAGGCCTTGAGCTGGAGGTTCGCCGCAGTTTGGCGAAGATTACGCCGAAGCTGTCGGACTTCAGCCTGCAGGCCAACCTGACCATCGTTGATTCCGACGTTCAAATCGGCGAGGCCCAACGCGATCTGCTGACCTCGCTGCGGCGGCCCATGATGGGCCAGTCCAGGGTCATCTACAACGTTGTCGCCGAGTGGCTCCGGCCGCGCTGGCGCAGCAATGCGCGGTTCTATATCAACCACGTTTCCCGGCGCATCACCGATGTCGGAGCGTTACAACTTCCGGACGTCTATCAGGAGGGCAATACCTTTCTGGACTTCGTCTACCAGTACAGCGTTCGCGATGACGGGCGTTGGAACATCCGCTTCAGCGCGGAGAATCTCAGCGACAACCACTACCTGTGGACCCAGGCCGATATCACCCAGCGCAGCTTCCGGTTGGGGAGAACTTTTAGTATCGGCACAACCTACTCGTTCTTCTAGGAAGTTTCTAGAGACCGTTTTGAAGAGCAACGACCGAAGGAGAAATATGGAAATGCGATCACTCGCAAAGATACTCGTCCTTACCGCCGCGCTATGTCTCGGCCTACAAGCCGCGGACAAAGGCGCGAAGCTGCGTTTCGCATCCGTCAGCCCGACCGACGCGGTGAAGGAGCTGTCAGGATTCGAGCAGCTCAACACGCCCGCCGCCATGTGGCTGTGGAGCGACAAGTACGTCTACGAGCCCGGCGAGCAGCTTACGCTGCGCTGGACCAGCAAGCCCAATGGCGACCTGATTCCGCACACCATCGTCGCCTACCGCCAGAACAACCAGACCGGCCAGAAATTCTACCTGCCGGCCGGAACCGAAGAGGCGACCGACATCTTCGGCCGCACCCCGGACCAGGGTTTTGACATCGTCCGCCTGCCGGAGGCCGAAAAGGCCGTCCTGCTAGGCAGCGGCGGCATGTTCCCCGCCGTGACCATTCCCAACGAGCTGGGCATGCACACGATCGTCATTGAGGTCCGCGACTTCACCGGCGGCCGCGTGGTCAAGGCCGCCTACTGGAAGATTGGCGTCGTGGATGGCTTCGAAGATATCGCTAACGACATTGTCTCGGACGTCACCCTGGTCAATACCAAGGCCTACCGTCTGAGCGGCACCGCGCTGGTGCATGACGACGCGGTGATGACGATTGAGCCCGGCACGTTCATCATCGGTCAACCCGGCTCGCAGCCGCCCTCCTCGCTGATCATCGGCAACGACGGCCGCATCGAGGCCTCCGGCACCCGCTCGCGCCCGATCATCTTCACCAGCTCGCTGCCGTTCGGCCAGCGCCGTCCAGGCGATTGGGGCGGTCTGGTGTTGCTGGGCCGCGCGCCTTCCAACTGGCCCGGCGGCACCGGCAACATCGAGGGTCTGCCCCCCAGCCCGGACACCGTCTACGGCGGCGATGATCCGACCCACAACTGCGGCACTCTGCGCTACGTCCGCCTGGAGTTCTCCGGCGCCGAGCTTCGGCCCAATGACGAGATCAACACCTTTACGTGGGGCGGCTGCGGCACGGACACCACTTCGGAGTACCTGCAAGCCCACTACGGCCTGGACGACAACTTCGAGTGGTTCAGCGGCACCAACGATGGTAAGTATCTGGTCTCCACCTATCCGCGCGACGATCACTTCGACGGGCAGATCGGCTGGACCGGCCGGGTACAGTTCTTCGTCGGCGTGGGCAACGCGGACAACACCAACCGCGGCATTGAGATGGACAACAACGAGAACGACTTCGGCGCGACCCCGGTCAGCAATCCGAAGTTCTACAACGGCACCTTCCTCGGCGTCGGCGACCTGTACGACCAGGGCGTGGACGAAGGCACGGTGGCCGCTATCTTCCTGCGCCGCGGCACGGGCGGAGCTTACAACAACATCATTGCCCAGAACTGGGTCGATTGGGCTCTTTTCATCAACGACGACGCCACGCAAGCCCGTATCGGCTCCGGCGAGCTCAGTGTTAACGGCCTGCTGATGTGGCGCAACGGCATCGTCAGCGGCACCGAGAACACGGTCGCCGGCCAGGTGAACGAGCGCGCCCGCGACTACATTACTAACCAGGCGGCCAACGTGATCGTGGCCGACCCGATGCTGCGCCGCCCGTTCGAGTACAGCGACCCGGACTTCCGTCCGATGCTCGGTTCGCCGGTCTACCGCGCCGGTTGGGTGACCCCTCCCGATGACGGCTTCTTCGACCAGTCGGCCCGCTACATCGGCGCCTTCGGCGACGAGGACTGGACCGAAGAGTGGACGACGTTCATCCAAGAGCAGGACATGGAGCCCTAGGCTCCCGGCCGATACCTGATTCTTGTCCGGCGGGCCGGCTGCTCATGAACAGCCGGCCCGCGCTTTTTTTGGGCAGTAATATAGTTGACCCACCAGAGCGAAGCATGGGACGATTCATCACCTAACGAGAGGGGGTTTTGTCGGTTAGCTTGAGGCCTTCATTGCGACGGTCCCCACCCAGGAAGGATAGAGTAGTCGCTGTGTCCACGATTTTTTCGGCCGGGATAGACGAGACAGCATCGGTAACCCCAACCCCCGACTACCTAGGGGTGGCAACCTACGCATTTTTGCCGGAGGCTGCGCATGCGTTCAATCAAGAATGGTCAGCCAAGATGAAACTTGAGGGCCTGACTCATTTTCATACGGTCGAGTGGAATCGCGGGCGCGGCGAGTTCAGCGGCTGGAGCGATGGCCGCCGCGCGGCGCTAGCCTTCGAGCTGGTCCAGATAATTCGGGACCACTTCACAGTAGGGTTAGTCGTCACACTCAAGAAGTCGGCGTACGAGAAATTCGTGCTCAACGGGTGGCGGAGTAGCGTAGCTGGCAAGCCATATACTTTCTCGCTGTTGACAGCATGCGACTGCCTAGCAGCTGAATTGCGTAAGCAGGATCCGGGTTGCAGGATCCTCTATTTGATCGAGGAAGGCCATCCGGGATGGGA
>CAYOPA010000378.1:0-5456 GCA_964405625.1 uncultured Bryobacterales bacterium | reverse complement strand
CCGGAGCTTATGCGGCGCCTCCGGGCTTGCGCGCCAGCCGGACGCGCAGCTCGTCGGCCAGCGTTCTGGTCAGGTGCTCCAGCAAGGCCGCGCCCATCTCAGCCGTGGCGCGGCGGGGGTCGCCGATGATGCCGTTGGGGGTTACCGAGTGCATGCCCTCCACGAAGATGCGGTCCAGCAGCGGAAGGTTGTCGCCGATGTAGCCAGGCTCGGCGCGGTCCATGTGGATCAGGTCGGGCCGGATCACCAACATGCAGGCGGTCTCGATGACGTCGGCGTGGAAGCCGGCCTCTTCCAGCGGCACGCCATATTTCTCGACCAGAAACTCCTGCTGGATGCGGCTGTAGCGGCCGGGGTTGACGTGCGGCAGCACGCGCGTCTTGTACCCCTGCAGGTCGAGCATTTTCTGGATCGAAGGTGCGATGCCGTCAATGTAAGTGAAGTTGCCGCCGTGGCTGGAGAGCAGGATCAGGTTCTTGAAGCCGTGCGAGGCCAGCGAGCTGCACACGTCCTCCAGCATCGCCTTGAAGGTCTCCGGCGACACGGTGAAAGAACCGGCGAACGCCATGTGGTGGTTCGACAGTCCCGGCCGGATGACCGGCGCGACGAGCGTCTTGCCCAGCTTGCGGGCGATCATCTCAGCGACGCGGCCGCCGATCAGCGTGTCAGTCAGCAGCGGCATGTGCGGGCCGTGCTGTTCCACGGAGGCGGATTGGACGATGACGGTCTCAAAACCGCCGGCGAGAGCGGCCTTCACTTCGGGCCAAGTCATCTCTTCGAGCAGTACGGAGGAGGGCATATCGATAACGAACAGTTTAGCCGCTTGGGTAGTAGCTACGATGGGAGAAGCAGTGTGCCCATCCATTGTGAAGATCCGATTGTGAAGATCCGGGGACGCCGATGGCCCTCGAGATTTACCGGAAAAAGCGGACATTCGATTCGAGCAATGAGCCGGTCGGAACGGAGCCGCTCCGCTCCGACGGAGGACGGTTCGTCGTCTAAAAACACGCAACGCCGCTTTGATCGACGCAATGCACGTCCAACGCCGACGCGAGGCTGAGGAGCGCGACCTGCGCTCCGTTACCCTCATCGCGGACGTATTTCGACGGTCACCGCGCCGTCACGTCTCGGACGTACTCTTCGTGCAACATGGTCAGGCGCTCGACGATCTCGGGGTTGTCCTTGGCCAGGTTGCGGCGCTCTGTGGCGTCCTTGGCGATGTTGCTGAGGAAGATCTTCTCGTCGCCCTCAACGGCCTTGCGGTGCTCGGTGTCCTGGGCGTTCACCACCAGCTTCCAGTCGCCCTCGCGCACGGCCCACTGCTCGCCGAGGCGCCAGTGGAAGGGCTGGCGCCGCGAAGGCGCGGCCTTGTCCCGCAAGACCGGCAGCAGGCTCTTGCCGTCGATGCGGTGGCCGGCGGGCAGCGAAACGCCGCTGAGCTCGGCCACGGTCGGCAGGATGTCCAGCGAGGTCGCAAACTGGTCGCGCACCTCGTTTTCGGGCAAACGGCCCGGCATGCTCACAATCGCGGGCACGCGGATGCCGCCTTCAAACAGGCTGAACTTGGCGCCGCGATACGGTCCAGCGCTGCCGCCGCCGAACATCGCCCGCTCCTCGGTGGAGTGGCCGTGGTCGGAGAGAAACACAACCAGTGTGTTCTCGCGCACGCCGAGCGCGTCTAAAAAGCCCAGAATCTCTCCGATCTTCTCGTCCATCGTCGAGACCAGCGCCGCGTAGTGGTAGCGGTTTTCCGGCATCTCCTTCTGGTCCAGCGCTTGCCGATAGTAGGTCCGCCAGGCGTTGGTCGCCTGCAACGGGTAGTGCGGGATGTTGAACGGCACGTAGAGGAAGAACGGCTTGTCGCGCTTGGTGTAGAGGAAATCTTTCGCTTCCGACACGATCTGGTCGGAAAAATGCCGCCCGTCGGCGAAGATCTCCCGCGTACCGCGCCAGAGGTCGTGAACGTTCGGGCCATTCCAGTAGAAGAAGTGCGAATAGTTGTCGATGCAGCCGCGTTTATGGCCGTAGAAGTACTGGAATCCCTGGTCGAGCGGGCCGTTGCCGTTGACGTGGCCGAGGTGCCATTTGCCGATCAGGCCCGTGTCGTAGCCGCCGTCCCGCAGCATCTCGGCCATGGTGATCTGCTCGTCGGGCATGCCGACGGCGTCAATACCGACGTTACCGGGAACGCCGGCGCGCTCAGGATAGCGGCCGGTCAGCAGCGCCGCCCGCGACGGCGAGCAGACCGGCGCGCCCACATAGAACTGTGTGAAGCGGACGCCCTGGCGCGCCAGCCGGTTCAGGTTCGGCGTGTGTAGATCCTTGGCGCCGTAAACGTTGACGTCGATCGAGCCTTGGTCGTCGGAAAACAGCAGCAGGACGTTCGGCGGCGGCTGCGCGGGCAGGGCGACGGCGAAAAAGACGAGGGCGGAGGTCCAACGAGCGAGCATCGCGCTCTACTATACCGGAAGGCGATTGCCTGCACGTCCCGACGGGTTCGGGCGTCACAGCTATCTGATGGCGGAGTTTCTGCTGAAATATGCCGACGCCGAGGGCGCCGTCCACGAGAGGGTCGAGCAAGCTCCGTCCGAATCGGCCCTGCGCGAGCGCTTCTCCACGAAGGGCGTGCTGATCTATTCGATCAAGCCCAATAAGAGGGCGGACGCCAAGAGCGGCGGCGGCGACGGCGGTGCCAAGCGCGGCAAGCTCAATCTGGAGCACTTCCTGATCTTCAACCAGCAGTTCGTCACGCTGATCCGCGCCGGCCTGCCGATCCTGAAATCGCTGGAGCTGCTCAAGCAGAACATCAAGCAGAAGCGGCTACAAGGCAACATCGCCTCCATCCACGCGGCCGTCAAGAACGGCACGCCGCTGTCGGAAGCCTTCAAGGCCGAGGGCGACTTTCCGCCGATCTATGTGACCTCGCTGATGGCGGGCGAGAAGTCCGGCAGCCTGCCCGAGGTGATTGACCGCTATGTGCAATACCAGAAGGTCTCGCTGACGATTAAGAAGAAGCTGCTGGTGTCGTTGATCTACCCGGCCATTCTGATCACATTGGTGACGGTCCTGATCGTCTTCCTAGTGACTTACGTGGTGCCACAGTTCGCGGAGCTGTACGAGTCGATGAACGCCGACCTCCCCGGCCCCACGCAGCTCCTGGTGGCCGTGGGCGTGACGCTGAGCGAGAACCTGTTAGTTGTAACGGCCGCGCTAGGGGCGATCACGCTGCTGCTGGGCTGGTATCTGCGGACCGAGTCCGCTCGGCAGACAATCGACATGATGCAGTCCAAGACGCCGGTGGCCGGGCCAATCTGGACGAAGTACCAGGTCGCGCAACTCTGCCGGCTGCTCAGCACGCTGCTGCAGGGCGGCATTCCGCTCATGCCCGCGCTGGAGACCGCGGGCCGATCGCTGAGCTCGCGGCGGATGCGGGATGCGATCGATCAGGCCAGGACCCGCGTCAAAGAGGGCCGGGCGTTGTCGAACAGTCTGGCGGAAACGGGCATGTTCCCGTCGCTGGCGATTGAGATGATTCACGTGGGCGAGTCGACCGGCGCCCTGCCGGCCATGCTCAACTCGGTTGCGGAATTCTTTGACGAGGACGTGACCACCGCCATGACGGCAGCGCTGTCACTCATCGAGCCGGCGATTATGATCTTCATGGGCATGTTCGTCGCCTTCGTGCTGATCTCGCTCTATCTGCCCATGTTTTCGCTGGCCGAGCAGCTCTAGCTCGGAGGCGGGACGCGCGGCGCGAAAACCGCTCCAGTTTTCACAGACCACGATCGAGTTGTAGGGGTTCTTCTGGTGGACCTTCACTTGCGTCGCGCCGACGATCAGCGACAGGTCGCCGTTGAGCGCGTCTGGCAAAGTGGTCACGTCCTGACAGGCGGAGTACTCGACCGCGCCGATGCGGTAGATGTAATGGACGAGGCGGCGCGTTGTCTCGTCCTCAGCGGTCTCGGGCTCGTCAATGTCCATGACGACGCCGCTGACGAGACGGCCGTGACGGTTAACGCGCAAACGCCGCCGCCGCTCCCGCTCGTCGGGAGTGTTGCGGCGGCGCAGGATCCAGATTAGCCCGACTAGGACGACGATCGCGGCGATGAGGATCGCCGCGAACGCCGTCCCGCCTTCGGCAATTCGGCTCCAAGCCGGTGACATCGACTACAGCTTATTGGTTTTCCGTGCTCTTGCGGTAATCGGCCAGGAACTGCTCCAGGCCGATATCGGTGAGCGGGTGCTTGAAGAGCTGATCGAAAACCTTGGCCGGCAGTGTGGCGATATGCGCGCCCGACAGCGCCGCATCGCGCACGTGCAGCGGCCCGCGGATGGAGGCGGCCAGCACCTGCGTCGGATAGCCGTAGGTGTCGTAAATGGTGACGATGTCGCGGATCAGGTCCATGCCTTCAGTGCCGATGTCGTCCACGCGGCCGATGAAGGGGCTGATGATGTAGGCGCCGGCCTTGGCGGCCAGCAGGGCCTGCGCGGCGCTGAAGCAGAGCGTGACGTTGACGCGGATGCCCTCGGAGGAGAGCTCCTTGACCGCTTTGATGCCCTCGCGGATCAGCGGGATCTTGACCACGACATTGTCGTGGATGGAGGCGAGCTCGCGGCCCTCCCTCACCATCTCGGAAGCCTCGGTAGAGACAACCTCGGCGCTGATGTCGCCGTCGATGATCTCGCAGATCGCGCGGATACGGTCGGCGTTGGAGGCGCCCTCGGCTGCGATGAGGGACGGATTCGTGGTGATGCCGTCGATGACTCCAAACTCAGCGGCTTGGCGAATCTGGGCAAGGTTGGCGGTATCGAGGAATATTTTCATGGCTGGGATCTCGCGTTTCTGGTACGAGCCCCCATTCTACCCCGAGCGGGGGAGGACCGGTGATCGCGTAGGGGCGGGCGGAAGCCCGTCCAGAACGAGATAAGCCCGGATATCGTGCGGTTTTGGGCGGGCTTTCGCCCGCCCGTTGTCCAACTCATCGATCAGCGAACACGCGCCGGACGAAACGGCCTTCCGGACCATTCCTACGTCAGCTCGTCCATCACCTCATCCAGCGCCGCCCGGCCCGGCCGCAGTTTGCTCATCGGCAAGTGCGCCAGCGGCGTCGGGATCAGGTCCAGGATCTCCAAGAAGTTCGGCTTCTTGTTCTCCACGTAGAAGATCCCGGTCAGCAGATGGCCCTCCGCCGCCGAGCGGTGCAGCTTCTCTATCGCCCGCACCCGGTCGTCCGGCGTGTAGTCGTTCTCGATCCGCTTGAGCAGCAGGTGCGAGCCGTCGTGCAGCTCCACCTCAAGCAACTCGCCCGGCGTGGACTCTTCTTCCAGTTGGATCTCTTCGTAGAACGGCACGAAGCCGATCTGCTGCAAGTCCTCGCGATGGTTCTGGACGTACTCGTAACTCTTGGTGGAGCCGCTGTGGTCGTTGAAGGTCACGCAGGGCGAGATCACGTCGA
>CAYOPA010000377.1:221-5466 GCA_964405625.1 uncultured Bryobacterales bacterium | reverse complement strand
TCGCTGGAGTGGATGAGCCCCGACGAGGCGCTGCCCCTACTGAGCTATCCGCTCGAACGCCAAATTCTGCATCGCTGGCTGCAACAAAGCGCCTAGGGGCGGCCGGCAGGCCGCCCTTTGTATGTTGAGCGAGACCCGGGTTGAATCGGATCCAGGGCTGTGGGCATTTCCATAGCCCTCTTTCTTGGCTCTATCGTGGGGGAGTCCTGTTTTCACGAATCCCCTTTCCCTCCTATAAATTAAGGGCTTCAGATCGGCCCGCGGCGGTCAAGGGCGGGCCGCAAGCCCAGCGCAGTGGACCCTTGACGGCGATCCGAAGCTCTGAGCCAGGAGGGAAAGGGGATCAGATGTCTGGCGCGTTCCCGCTATCCGCCGCGCTCCTGGAAGAGCTCCGCTTTTTTTCCTTGACTTTCGACACAGTCACTACGGCCGCACATCCAACAACGCCTCGGCCCACTCCCGCAATTCTCCTCCGCTCCAGGCCACATCCGCCGTCACCACCCGCAGCCCTTTCGCCGACTCCGGGACGACAACCTCCAACGCCAGCCTCCCCTCTTCTCTCGGCCCGACCGTCACCGAGCCCTCGCCTGCCTGCCAACCCTCCGGCGCCCGCAGGCGCACCCGAAACTCCCGCGCCTCGGCCGCGTGGTTGAAGATCACCGCATACACCTCCAGTCTCTCGTCGGCCTGAGCCGATGCGCTGTAGGGATACAGCCGCATCCACTGCTCGTCGAGCCCGAAATTGGGGTCCTCCCACGGCAGCAGCTCGGCGGCGATCGAGCGCTTGGCCGCCAGGCTCGTCTCCATCAGCTCAAGCTGCTCCGGCGCATAGCGAAACACCGGCTCAATATGCTGGTTGACCAGCCAATAGCCCGGATCGGCCTCGCGAATCTTGCGCAGGCACAGTAGGTGGCCCAGATCGGCGTGCAGGAAGTGCCGGTTCAGCAGGCAGTAGTCGTCCAGCCCGGTCGGGCTGAAGGAGTCGCCGATCAGGAAAAACTTCTCGCCGTCCTCCCGCTCCAGCCGCAGCCCTCCGTGGTAGATCGCCTGGCCCGGAAAGTACGTGTAGGTGAAGCGGTACTCGTTCCATTCGAGCTGCTCGCCCTCCAGGAGCACCCGCACTTCCTTCACCCGTTGGTCGGTCATAGCGGGCATGCGGTAGGCTTCGGGTCTTTCCAGAATGTCGGCGACATCCGGCCCGGCGTAGACGGGACAGTTGCAGCGTTCGGCCATCGCCTGCACGCGGTCGGTGTGATCGTCGTGGTAGTGGGTCACGAATATGCCCTCAATCCGGCGATACACGCCCTGGTTTTGCATCTCGGCGAGCTGCTCCATGATCTGGTCGCTGCCGCAGTCGATCAGGAAGGCCGCGCCGGAATCGGCAACAATCAGCCGCGACGTGCCGAGCTTATGCAGCCAGCGCGGCGAGATCTCGCGCATCTCCCGCGCCATCGGCATCCAGTCCGGCGACGCGTCAGAGAGCACCCGCCCGGCGCGCAGTCGCAGGTTGTCGTCGCCCCAATACCAGCGCAACGCGTCAGTCCGGTAGTACTCGCGGAACAGGTTTTGGAGGCGCGCAATCGACTTGCCGATGGCCTCTTGCGGGTTCTCCACCAGGGGGCCGCGCGCCGGGACGATCAGGTCCGGCTCCATGGCGGCGATCTTGCGCAGGCTGGCGATGACGTCCGCAGCGCGGGCGGCGTAACCGTGGTAGCCGCGCACGTTGGCTTCCGGAATGGCGTCCTGCAGGCTGAACAGGTCGTGGATGCGGCCGTCGCCGTGGAGCAGGTCGCCGACGGCGGCGATCTTCTTGCCCCCGACCGTAAAGACGTAGCTCACCGCGCCCCGGGTGTAGCCGGGCGTCTCGACCACCTCGATATCGAGCTCGTCAAACAGCGGCAGGCGGCCCGCGCTGACGCCGCGATCCAGCGGCAGGGGCTCGGTCAGCACTTTGCTCGACTGCTGCGCATAGTCGTGGTAGCGCGCCGCGGCGTAGTCTCGCCAGAAGGCGTCGGTCTGCTCGAAGAGTCGCCGCTCGGCTTCGGGGCCGATCGTCTCGGCGCCGGAGCGGGCGAGCGCGCGGCCGGCCCAGACCACGTCGCGGCGGTGATGCGTGAACAGCACGGCGTCGGCGGGCGGGGGCGACTCCCGCGGATCGCCGTAGATGGCCGCAGTCTTGGCGCCGAAGCGGACGCGCAGGCCATTGACGGGGCCTTCGATCAGCTCGACGCCTTGCGGCAACGGGCCGCCGCAACCGGCCCCAATTGCCGCCAAAGCCAGGAGAAACGGTATCAGCCTGTCGCTGCTTGATAGCATGAAAGTGTTTCCAATGAACGGACTTCTACGCGTGCGCGCGGTGAGCTATCTGAATACCTCGCCGCTTGTTTGGGGATTCTTGCATGGTCCCCAGCGAGACCTTTTTGACGTACGCGGCTCGCTGCCGGCCGAGTGCGCCGAGGCGCTGCGTTCCGGAGAGGCCGATGTGGGCTTGGTTCCCGTCATTGAGCTCGCCCGCCAGCCGGACCTGCTGGCGCTGGGCCGCTGCGCGATTGCGTGCGACGGCCCCGTTCGCAGCATTCTACTCGTTTCCACCAAGCCTTTGGACGAGGTGCGCACGATCGCCGCCGACACGGGCTCGCGGACCTCGGTGGCGATGACCCAGGTCCTCTTTCACGCGCGCTACGGTCGCCGCCCTGAAATGCTGCCGCACGCGCCCTTGCTCGACCAGATGCTGGAGGCCGCCGACGCCGCCCTGATCATCGGCGATCCGGCGCTGCGCATCGACCCGGCAATGGCCGAGTGGCGGGGCCGGCCGGTTGAGACGGTGGACATGGGCCAAGCCTGGGTCGAGACCACTGGCCTGCCGATGGTCTTTGCCGTCTGGGCCGTCAAGCAGGCCGCCGCCGAGCGGGTCAGCGAAGCCCCGTTTGCGGCTTCCAAAGACTACGGGCTGGCCCGCATGGATGAGATCGTGGCGGCGGAATCATCCCGGCTGGACCTGGACGCCACACTGGTCGACCGCTACCTGCGCCGACACATCCGCTACGATCTGGGAGAATTGGAGATTCGCGGGATGCGGCGGTTTTTGGAAAGCGCCGGCCAGCTGGGCTTGTGCCCGGCCGACAATTCCCCGCGGTTTGCCGACGCGCCCGCCTTGGCCGGCGCCAGAGAGACGCTATGACCGATCGATTGATGACCCGGACCCGCATGAACAAGGCCCAGGCGCTGGACGCGCTGCGAAGCGACGACTTGATCGGCGTCGGCATGGAGGCTGACGGCCTACGCGCCAAGCTGCACCCCGAGGGCGTGGCGACCTACATCATCGACCGCAACATCAACCACACCAACCTCTGCACCGAGTACTGTACCTTTTGCGCCTTCTACCGGCCGATGGGCCACGCCGAAGGCTACGTGCTGCCGATGGAGGAGATCGCCCAAAAAATCCAGGAGACGCTCGACCTCGGCGGCACCGGCGTGCTGATGCAGGGCGGCGTGAACCCGGATCTCGATATCACCTACTTCGAGAATCTCTTTTCCGAGCTGAAGAAGCGCTTCCCGATCCATCTGCACTGCCTCTCCGCGCCGGAGATCTTGGAGATCGCCCAAGTCAGCAACCTCTCCATTCGCGACACGATCGCGCGGCTACGCGACGCGGGTCTGGACTCCATCCCCGGCGCCGGCGCGGAAATTCTCGACGACGACGCCCGCTTCCGGATCGCCCGCCTCAAGTGCCGCTCGGCGGACTGGATTGAGGTCCACCGCACCGCCCACCAACTCGGCGTACGCACGACGGCTACGATGATGTTCGGCTGCGGCGAGACGCTGGAGCAGCGCGTCAATCACCTGGAGACGATCCGGGAACTGCAGGACGAGACCGGCGGATTCACGGCGTTCATCCCGTGGCCCTTTCAGCCGGAGAACAACCCGCTGGGCAAGAAGGTCCCCGAAGAGGCGACGGCGGTGGAATTCCTAAAGACGCTGGCGGTCTGCCGGCTCTATCTGGACAACATCCTCAACATCCAGACCTCGTGGGTGACCCAGGGCCTGAAAGTCTGCCAGCTCGGGCTGCGTTTCGGCGGCAACGATGTCGGCAGCGTGATGTTGGAAGAGAACGTGGTGCGCCAAGCCGGCGCGCAGCACTCCGCCACCGAAGAGGACCTGCGCCGGATCATCCGCGACGCCGGCTTCATCCCCAAGCAGCGCGACACGCTGTACCGCACCCTGTACTTGAACTAGGGGCGGGGGGAGCCCTCCCAAAAACGCACAACGTTCGAGCTTCAACTGGATTTGGGCGGCCTTCCGGCCGTCCCTACGGCGCCACCCAGACCCCGGGAAGATTCCGAAAGCGTTCGGCGGCGTCCAAGCCGTACCCGACCACGAACTCGTCCGCGACCTCAAACCCCAGATAGTCGATCCGCACATCCTCCACGCGGCGGGACGGCTTATCCAGCAGCGCCGCCAATCGCACTGACCGCGGACCGCGTTCGGCGAGCAGGCGCAGCAGTGCGTTGGCCGTGCGGCCGGAATCGACGATGTCCTCCACTAGGATCACGTCGCAACCCGCAATATCGTGCTCGATATCGCGGACGAGGCGGACCGAGCCGGAGGACTCGGCGCCGGCGCCGTAGCTAGAGGCCTGGAGGAAGTCGATCCGGACGTCGCCGTCGATGGCGCGTGCCAGATCGGCCAGAAAGATCGTCGCTCCTTTGAGCGCACCGACCAGCCACAGCGGTCTGTCGCCGGGGTAGTCGGCCGCGATCGCAGCCCCGAGCTCGCCGACGCGGTCGGCGAGCTGAGAAGCGGACAGCAAGGGCCGCAGGCGGGCGCGATCCATAGTCGGCATTGTAGACTGAAAAGGTCGAGCGCCCGCTGACGGGGCGAGGCGGTAGCTCAGTTGGTAGAGCAACGGCCTTTTAAGCCGTGGGTCCTGGGTTCGAGTCCCAGCCGCCTCACCACCCTAACTATAGCATAATCAGCTAGTTAGGAAGGGTGTTTTCACTGTGTACCTCTGGCGTCCCCTTCGTCTCAACAAAGGCCAGCGGATCGCGAGCCAAAACACGTCGCATTGTGGCCTCTAGCTGATCCTGGCGGGAGCGCACCCACGGCGCGTAGTGGCGTTCGGTGATGCGGATGCTCGTGTGCCCCAGCAGCGCCGCCACCTGCTCCAGCGGAACTCCTTCGTTGAGCAGCTCGACGGCAAAGGTATCTCGAAACCGGTGCGGGTGACCGCCCGCGAGGCGCTGCG
>CAYOPA010000377.1:0-211 GCA_964405625.1 uncultured Bryobacterales bacterium | reverse complement strand
CCCGAGACATTGGCTAATCGAAAAAGCGTCGTCAGGCTGCGCCGCCAATTTCCCGACACCGTCTCTACGCTCGACTGGCCGGTCCAGAAGAAGAACTGCGCCGACAGCGGGCACGCCTCCATCGCGTCGATGACGAACTGCGGCAGCGGGCAAAAAACCGGCACATCCGTCTTGGCCGTGTAGACGAATAGCTTTCCTTCCCTGACCCGGT
>CAYOPA010000376.1:5195-5479 GCA_964405625.1 uncultured Bryobacterales bacterium | reverse complement strand
GAAGACCATCGCCGAGTCGCAGGCCAAAACCGTCGTGGACGCCCGCGGTCTGATCGTCACGCCCGGTCTGATCGATCTGCACGTCCACGTCTTCGCGGGAACGGGCGAAAAGGGCTCCTACGCGGGCGACAACTCGGTCTATCCCGACGACCATTGCATCCGTGCCGGCGTGACCACGGCCGTTGACGCGGGCAGCTCCGGCGCCGCGAATTTTGAGCAGTTCAAGGACCGCATCATCGACCGCGCCCGCACGCGCGTGCTGGCCTTCATCAACATTGTCAACA
>CAYOPA010000376.1:0-5185 GCA_964405625.1 uncultured Bryobacterales bacterium | reverse complement strand
CCACCGTCGCGATGGCGAAGAAATATCCAGAGACGATCATCGGCGTGAAGAGCGCGCATTTCTCCGGGCCGGAGTGGGACTCGGTGGACAACGCCGTGAAGGCGGCCTCGCGGTTCGGCGGCGTGGTGATGGTCGATTTTGGCCAGTTCCGTCCTGAGCGGCCCTTTAAGGATCTGGTGACCAAGCATCTGCGGCCGGGAGACATGTACACCCACGCCTACCTGGGCCGCGTGCCCTGGCTGGACGAAAACGGCAAGGTGCAGCCCTTTTTCCACGAAGCCCGCGCCCGCGGCGTGAAGTTCGATGTCGGCCACGGCGGCGGCTCGTTCTGGTGGAACAAGGCGATCCCGGCCACGCAGCAGGGTTTCTGGCCCGATTCGATCTCCAGCGACCTGCACATCTCGTCGATGGTGGGCGGCATGAAGGATATGCCGAACATCATGTCGAAGTTCCTGAACCTGGGCGCTCCGCTGGCCGAGGTGGTGAAGTGGTCGACCGACAACCCGGCCAAGCAGATCAAGCGGATGGACCTGGGGCACCTCAGCGTCGGCGCCCCGGCGGACATCACGGTGCTCCGCCACCACACCGGCCGCTTCGGCTTTACCGACATCGGCGGCGCCCGCATGGACGGCACGCAGAAGCTGGAGTGTGAGCTCACGGTGCGGGAAGGCAAGGTCCTGTGGGACCTGAACGGCATCGCCGCCAAGCACTGGGAGGAGTTTTACAAGGACCGCAACTAGGGCCGGCCTCGACTGGCTCCTGCCTGAAACCCGGCCCCGCGTGGGGCCGGGTTTTTCCGTTTGCGCCGAGGGTGGCGCCGGGAATCGCCGCTCAGATCGCTGCACATGGTAAGGGTTTCGACCACGCGAGGCTCCGCTGGCCGAAGGAATCCGAATCCGCGTCCTCGAAAAAAAACGCCCCCAACCAGCGTTGGGTCGCCGTGACAGTAGTACGAGCGGATCTCCACTTGCGCGGCGGGCTGGGACGGGCTATCTTGCAGGACGGCCCATGCGCAACCTCCTGCTCTCGCTCATGCTCGTCGGGCTCCCGTTGGGGGCGCAGCTTACTGAAGCTGATCTTAACGCCGGCTCCGGTGAGAACTGGGTGACCTATGGGGGCGATTACGCTTCTTGGCGGTACAGCCCGCTGGACCAGATCAACACCGAGAACGTCCATAAGCTCGTGCCCGTGTGGGTGCGCAACATTCCCGGCGCCAATCGGCTGGAGACGACGCCGCTTGTTTACGACGGCGTGATGTACGCCACCAACACCAACGAGGTTTATGCGCTAGACGCTCGCAACGGCAAGGTGATCTGGCACTTTGCCGCCGATTGGGTCAAGCGGTCGAGCCAGAACCGGGGGGTGGCGATGTGGGGCGACCGGATCTACTTCATCACTTCGGACTGCCATCTGATCGCGCTCAACCGCTTCAATGGCGCCGTGATCTGGGACAAGGAGTTCGCCTCGTGGGAGAAGGACGGCTACTGGTCGAGCCTGGCGCCGCTGGCGGTGAAGGGCAAGATCCTGGTGGGCACGGCCGGCGGCGGCTCCGGGCAGCGCGGTTTCGTGGCGGCGCTGTCGGCGGAGACCGGCGAGGAAGAGTGGCGCTTCTGGACCGTGCCGGCCGAGGGCGAGCCGGGCTCGGAGACATGGGGCGGTTTCCCCTCCAAGTGGAGCGGCGCGCCGACCTGGACGACGGGCTCGTTCGACCCCGAGCTGAACATGATCTACTGGCCGACCGGCAACCCCTGGCCGGATTTCTATGGCGGCCGGCGGCGCGGCGACAACTTGTACTCGGATTCGGTGGTGGCGCTCGATGCTGACACGGGCAAGCTGAAGTGGTATTTCCAGTTCACGCCGCATGACGAGTGGGACTGGGACGCCAATGAGACGCTGGTGCTGGCGGACTCGGTTTTTCGCGGAGAGAAACGCAAGCTGATCTACCACGCCGACCGCAACGGTTTCTACTACGTGCTGGACCGGGTGACGGGGAAGTTTCTGCTGGGGACGCCGTTCATCAACGAGCTGAACTGGGCGACGGGGTTGAACGAGGAGACGGGGCGGCCGATTGAGGTCCCTGGGATGCGGCCGTCGCCGGGCGGGGTGCGGATTTGTCCGTCGGTGCGCGGGGCGAGCAACTGGATGTCGCCGACGTACCATCCGGGGACGGGGCTGTTCTACGTGGTGACGCTGGAGAAGTGCGACATCTATACGAGCTCGGCGAAGGAGCCGGTTCCGTCGACGGGGTTCCGGGGCACGGGCGGCGAGCAGATTCCGGATGCGCCGGGGACGTTCTATATGCGGGCGTTGCAGCCGAACACCGGCGAGTTGGTATGGGAATACGAGATGCCGGGGCCGGCGATCATGTGGGCGGGCGCGATGTCGACCAAAGGTGGGCTGGTGTTCTCCGGCGACGACGACGGGCACCTGGTGGCGCTGGATGCGAAGAGCGGCGAGGACCTGTGGCACTTCCAGATGGGCAACGAGCTGTACGCGTCGCCGATCACGTATGCGGTGGACGGGCGCCAATATGTCATGATCGCTACAGCGACGGACCTGTTTGCATTTGCGCTGTTTGAGGAGAGGCCCCGATAGCGATTGGCCTAGGCGGGTAACCGCCGCGCCGCGGTCCACGCCTATCCGCTTTTGCGGCCCATTCCGCATCGGCGGAGCGGCGTGTCCGTTTTCTTTGCGAGCAACGTCTTAACGATGAACCCCACCAAGCCCCTTGCGGTCGCGCTCGCGGCCTCTCTCTTCCTCCAGCCCATTGTGGCGTCGGCGCAGGAGTATCGCCGCACCGCGATCGACTACAGCCGCGGGCCCGACACCTGGCCGAACATGATGCGGGCGTTCGACATCCCGGACGTGCCGCCGGTCAATCTGGCGAACTCGAACCGGCTCGAAGAGCTGCTGCGCGATGGCAAGTTGTATCTGTCGTTGGCGGACGCCCTGGCGCTGGCGATTGAGAACAACTTGGATATTGAGATTGCGCGCTACAACCCGCTGGTGGCGCAGACGGACGTGTTGCGCGCCAGGTCGGGCCAGCAGCTCCGCGGCGTGCAGACGCAGATTTCGACGCTGTCGACCGGCCAGTCCGTGGGCGCGGGCGGCGGAGCGCGGGCGACGAACGCGACCGGCATCACGGGCCGCGCCGGGGCGACCGGCGGCGGCGGGGGCGGCGACACCGGCGATGCGTCGAGCTTCTTCGGCACGCAGGCGGTGGCGCTGGATCCGCGGCTGTTTGCGGGCATCGACTGGGGGCATTTTTCACAGCCGCAGACGACGGACATCGTTACCGGTACGAACAGCTTCATCACGGAGCGCGCGAACTCGAACATCGGCGTCCGGCAAGGTTTCATTACCGGCACAACGGCGACTCTGTTGTGGGCGAACACGCGCCAGTCGACGAACTCACGCCGCAACAACTTTGATCCCAACACTCGCAGCAGCCTGACCTTTCAGCTCCAGCAGCCCTTGCTGCAAGGTTTCGGCCGGGCTGTCAATACGCGCAACATCGTGGTTGCCAAACGCAACCAGCAGGTTTCGGACTTGGCGTTCCAGGAGCAACTCATCACCGTGGTGGTGCGCGTGCAGCAGCTTTATTGGGACTTGGTGAGCCTGCGTTCGAACGTGGACGCGCAGCGCGAGGCCCTGGGGCTGGCGCAAAAGCTTTACCAGGACAACCAACGGCGGGTGGAGATCGGCACGTTGGCGCCGATTGAGATTGTTCGCGCCGAGGCTGAGGTCGCTGCGCGGGAGGAGAACCTGACGATCGCCGAGACACAGGTGCAGCAGCAGGAGACGCTGCTGAAGAATGCGCTGAGCGTGACCGGCATGGCGTCGCCATCGCTGATGAGTTCGCGGATTATCCCAACGGATCGGATAGAAGTGCCGGGCATTGAGGATCTGGGGCCGATTGAAGATTTGATGCAGCAGGCCATCACCAGTCGGCCGGACGTTGAGCAGAGTCGAATTCAGCTTGGGAACCGCGATATCAACTTGAAAGCCATTCGTAACGCGCGGTTGCCGCAGCTCTCGGCTTCGCTTGACTTCACCAACAACGGCTTGGCGGGCCAAATCAACGACCTGTTCCTGCCGACCCCGGGACAGACCGTGATCCCGGACGAGTTCTTCCTGGGCGGATTGAACCAGGCGTTGGGACAGGTCTTTGCGCGCAACTTCCCCGACTATCAGTTCGGGCTGAATCTTTCGATTCCTTTACGAAACCGGCAGGCGCAGGCCGATTTGACGGCGACGATGCTGGAGCGGAGGCAGGCCGAGGTGCGCTTGCGGCAGTCCGAAAACGGCATCCGGGTCGAGGTGCAGAACGCGGTGATCGGCGTGGAGCAGGCGCGAGCCCGCTACCAGACGGCCACAAAGAGCCTCCAGCTTCAGGAGCGCACGCTGGAAGCCGAGCAGAAAAAGTTTGATCTGGGCGCGTCGACGATCTTCCTGGTGGTGCAGGCGCAACGCGATTTGGCGCTGGCGCGCTCCGCCGAGATTGCGGCGATGAACAACTACGTGATCGCGAAGATCGAGATCGAGCGCGCCACCGGGACGTCGCTGAACGCCAACAACATTTCGGTGGCCGAAGCGGTCGCCGGAGTGGTCAGCCGGCCGCCGAGCCCGCTGCCCTAAGCGACCGGCGGAGCGGTATCGATATTTCCAACGGCCGGGCCGTCGGCGCGTATTTTGCTATTCTGCTGGGTACCGCGGCGAGCCGCCCGGAGCCCCATCGAGGAGACTGTATTGTCAAGCCCCAAGCTCACAATCAACGACCATCGCACGGACAAAAATTACGAGATACCGATCGAGAACAGCTCGATCCGCGCGCTCGACCTGCGCCCCATGAAGGTGACGCCGGAAGAGTTCGGGATGCTCAGCTACGACCCCGGTTACACCAACACGGCGTCGTGCACCAGCCGCATCACCTACATTGACGGCGACAAAGGCATCCTGCGCTACCGCGGTTACCCGATCGAACAGCTCGCCGAGCACTGCACCTACACCGAGGTCGCCTACCTGTTGCTGTATGGCGAGCTGCCGACGGCGGCCGAGCTGAAGTCCTGGAACAAGGACATCAAGGACCACACGATGGTCCACGAGAACGTGAAGAAGTTCATTGACGGCTTCCGCTACGACGCGCACCCGATGGGCATGCTGGTGAGCACGGTGGCGGCGCTGT
>CAYOPA010000375.1:0-5504 GCA_964405625.1 uncultured Bryobacterales bacterium | reverse complement strand
CGGATGCGAAAGCAGAACTGGTGCAGCATCGCCTCCAACACCGGCGCCAAGTGACGTTCCGAGATCGTCTCGCCGCAGCCAACCACCTGCCATTGGGTGACCGTATCGACGGCGTTGATGTGGTAGAGCCCGCGGCGGTCGTCGTGGTGACCTTGGTGCACGGTATCGACGCGCAGGTAGCCGGGTCGGCCGCGCGGATCGGGTTTGCGGCGCTCGCCGATAGCCACTTGGCGGGCCTGCGTGCGGGTCACCTGAACGCGGATCTTACGGTAGGCCGCCGAGGCGCGCAGGTTGTAAATGTGGGAGACGGAGATGCCGGCGAGTCGCTGGAAACGCTCGTCGCCAAGGACGCTGTAGCCGCGCTCGAGCAGGCGCCGCGTGGCGGGGCCGGAAAGTTGCTCGTGGAGTGAATCGAGCTCGGCGAGCAAGGCGATATCGGCGGCGGCGTAGCGACGGGGAAAGCGCGGTCGCGGGGTCGTTTGCCGCTCGATCTTCGAGGACTGCACCCAGCGCGCGATCAGCCTGGTCAGCTGCGCCCGGCTCAAGCCGGCGACCTTGCCCAGGAAACGGCGCACGATTCCCTTGTCGCCGCGGCTGAGCCGCCGATAGCGTTGCTTGTCGAGCACGCGCTTGAGCAATCCATAGCGCTGGTCGGCGGAAAGGCTCACCTCCAGGCTCCGGCTGCCCGATAGAAAATCTCGCATCTCATCCAAGCTCAAGCTCTCCAGATTCCGCATGGTCAGGGTCATTGCCCAGCAGCATGCCGCTTTCCGCCTCCAGGCTCATCCCGCTTTGGAAACACACCTCCCCTCCAGGCTCATCCTGCATTGGACAACTCTCAGCGTTGCAATCTCCGCAAGCTGGTGGTAGGATCGCCCTACACTTTGGCGCAGGACGTCTCGCAAAAGGAGAAATGATTATGGCCAAAACCGGCGCTTCCGAATCGCGGCCTCCCGACGAGAGTCCGCTAACCGAGCGCCAGGCCGCGTACCTGGCGCGGCTGGCGAACCTCGATGCGAAACAACTGAAGGGCCTGTCGATCGCCAAGGCGCACGATCTGGTGCGGTGGCGAGTCGATCCCGCGTTGTTGTTCTTCCGCCGCATTTGCGGCAAGGTGGTCAAGCTCAATCCGGCGACCGGCGAATACGAGCCGGTGCCCAACGCGACGGTTCACGTCGAGGATACCGACTGTTCCTTCCTCGGGTTCTTCCCCGTAGAGAATCCCTACTTCTGGTTCTTCCCCATCCGTTGCCGCCGCGAGGTCCTGGCAACCGTCACGACCGACGCGTGCGGAAATTTCTGCGTTTATCTCCCCTACTGGGACGTGGATCGCTACCTGCGCTTCCGCCGGGTTCGAATCTGCTTCCCGGACATCTTCCGGCCGAATCTGCGCGACCTCTTACGACGGCCTCTTCCCGAATTGAGGCTTCCCGAACCGCCAATCCCTCGGCCGGACCAGCCGCCGATCCGCATGAACCCCGGAACGATCGAGATCGTCCGCGCCCACGCGGGCGAAGCGGCCGCGCAGCGCTTGGAGCGGGCGGCGACCCTTGCCGAGTTCGGCGAAAACGTCAGTGGCATCGAAGCGGAGCTGGACCGCCCGGTCTTTCCCTACCCGATCCCGCCGCCGATCCCGGCGGAGCTTCGCCAACTCCCGCGCAAGCCGGATCCGAAGCGCGGCATCGAAGCCGCCGAGGCGGCGGCGAGCCCCTCGGCGGAGGCGCTGCTCGAACGGATCGACTTCAACCGGTTCGTCGGTCCCTTCTGGCGCTGCCGCGAAGTCTTGGTTCCGGTGTGGGAAACGATCCTGGACGTTCCCGACCTCACCTTCCGCGTCACCCAGGACGTGGACGGCGACGGAAACGAGGAGACCATCTACTCCGAAGGCTACTTCGACGTCCGCTGGAACGCTCCCAGCAACCTGAACGTGACGCTGGTCGCGTCCGGCGCGGCGATCTCGACGCCGCACTGCGCTCCGGTCGAGGGCATCGAGTGCCAGAACACGCCGGCGATCTCGACGGCCGGGTACATGCCGCTCGAGGCGACGCACCACGACGACTCGCTGGGCGTGGGAACCCGGGTGAACCGGCCGCGCCCGCCCGACGGCCGCGACTCGACGCCGCAGTCCTCCCCGGCGCACGCTCCCTATGCGCGCACGTTGAATCTGCACGGCTGCCACCGGATCGGCAGCGCCACCCATTACCGGCTGACCTATGCCTTCCGCGCCTCGGATTCGGCCGTGTTTACAGCGCCAGTGCCGTTCACCGGGCTGTCGTGGTCGGCGGCGAGACTGGGGCCGGGAGCGCCGATCCATGTGGTTCCCGACGCCGACGGCTGGTATCCCATACCGCCCGCCGGCCAGATGGCGCATCCGAATTGGCTGCTCTCCTGGCCCACGCTCAACTTCGCCAACGGCCTGTACGAGACCCGGCTCGAGCTGGGCGCCGTCTCCGGCGGTTCGATCGCCGTCACGCACACGAGCAACCCGCGACGGTTCCTGGTGGACAACACTTCGCCCACCCTGCGCTTCGACGAGATCCGCTGGAGGCCGGCGTCGGTGCCATTGGCGACGCCGTGGACCGACGGCAACTCCACCTTGCTGCCCGCCGTTTGCCCAGTGCTGACCCGGCCGGCGGGGATGCCTGTCCACATTCGAGCGGTCTGGTCGGCATCGGCGCCGCTCCTCCGCAACGCTCGCCTGTCGGCGAGCGGCTGTGGCGCGGGCGGTCTCTCCTTCGTCACGGACGAGGACACCTACCGCCGCTGGCACACCGGCCCGGCCGACAACTCGGTCGACCGTACCGCTGTCTTTCTGCTGCCGGGCAGCCGGCCGGCCGGCTGCTACCACTTGCGGATCGACGCCTGGGGCAGGCAGTTCAACCCCAGCGGCTTCGACCACGGCCCGTCCGCGAACTGGTTTATCGACCAGGGGACGTTCGGCTGGAACATGACTTCGCGGGCAATCTCGCTGGTGAACGCCTGAGGCTTCGGCCGGACCTCGGCTGGACCTCGGCCACCCAAGCGCCCGCCGCGCCGGACACGGTTGCTGCGGGCGCCGAGGCGTCGAGAGGCTCTCGGCTCGATCGACGTTGGACGCATCGCCTTGGACGATCGACGGGTTCTGGCGAATCGCCGCCGCGTAGGGGCCGGTCGCTTCCCCTACGCGGTGGCCCTCGCCGCTCGAGTCGACGTCGCCGTTAACTTGGAACGAGTAAGCCGGGGCGAGCCATTCGTGGCCGGTGGCGCCGGATTTTCTGGTTTGGGACTATAACTTCGCCAGCCACGGCTGGACGTTCTTCATCTCATTTGGAAAACCGGTGGAAAACCGGTGGCAGTCAGGCAAAACGTGCTACGCTCATCGCACCCGGAGATGGCACGCGAAGCCCGGTTGGTGGCGGAGGCCGTTCCGTATCACATCACCCAACGAGGCAACAACCGCCAGGACATCTTCCTGCTCGACGAAGACCGGCGGTTCTACATCGAAGCTTTGAAGGCGAAAGCCGGCGAACACGGCCTGACGATCCTCGGCTGGTGTTTGATGACGAACCACGTCCACCTCGTCGCGATTCCGCAGCGCGCCGACTCGCTTGCGAGGGCCATTGGGCAGGCGCATTGGCGCTACACGATGCGCTTCAACCGGGGGTACGGGCGCAGCGGACACCTTTGGCAGGGCCGCTTCTACTCCTGCCCGCTGGGCCCGACGCGCTTGGTCACGGCGCTGGCCTATGTCGACTTGAATCCCTGGCGCGCCGGCTTGGTTGGCCGCGCTGCGCAGTATCCGTGGTCGAGCGCGGCGACGCACGGCGAGGTTGGCGGCGCGGCGGATCCGCTGGTGGACGACTGGGCCTGGGGCGAGCTGGGGCTGAGCAAGGATAGGGCCGAGCGGCTCGAGGTCGAGTCTGCGGGCCGTCGCAACGCCGCCCTGCGGCAGGCGACGTTTACGGGGCTGCCGTTCGGCAACGCGCTCTTCGTCGACGCGCTCTTCGTCGAGGAGATGGAGGAGCGCCTGAAGCGACGGCTGCGTCCGAAGCCGCCGGGAAGGCCGCGGAAGAAGCAGGCGAGAGCGGCAACGGGTAGCGGAGCTTGAAGATGCTTTCGCTGACCGTCACCGGTTTACGGTCACCAGTTTACTAGAGTGTAAGTTTCCCGCCCTCACGTCAACAGAATTGCGGCTGTCCCGGTTTCCCGGTTCAAGCGCGGCGAAGCCTATGCCGCCCTGCCGAAATGGCGTCGCAACGCCAAGCGCCCTTCTTGTTGGGACTTGATCACCCTGCTGCGCCACGAAATCGCCCAACAACCCCCTTCGCTCGACGATTTCCACATCCAAATTGACAGCAACTGCCTCGTTCAGGCCGCCGCCGCCTGATCCAGATGTGGAAACTCCAGCCGAGCGTATCTGGTACGCTCGGTGGACGACGTGACCCATGTCCACGTCGCTTGAAGCCCTGGAAAGCCGCCGAGCCGCACCTGCCGTGCGACTGCGGCGGACAAGCGTGCTGCGCCGGCAAGCGTCCGAAGAAACTCCTCACCACGCTCGGCGAGGTCGTCGTCGAGCGGCCGTATTATCACTGCCGCCGCTGTGGTCGCGGCTTTGCCCCGCGCGACCAGGAGCTCGACGTCGAGTCCTCGCAGCACTCGCCCGGAGTGCGCCGCATGACAGCGCTGGTTGGCTCCGAAACCTCGTTCGAGCGCGGCCGCGTCTTGCTCGACGAGCTCGCCGGCGTGGAGCTGACGGCCAAGGCGGTTGAGCGCGAAGCCGAAGCGATCGGCGCCGACATCGCCGCCCGCGAGCAGGCCGAGATCGACCGCGCCATCCAGTTGGATCTTCCCCAGATCAGCGGACCCGAGATTCCGATTCTCTACATCGAGATGGACGGCACGGGCGCGCCGGCCGCCGCCGCCTTCGGTCGCCTCCTCTTCGCCGAGGCCTGGCGGCGGGGCTGGAGCCGGGCGCGCCAGAAGGTCATTCTCGGCGACGGCGCGGCTTGGATCTGGAATCTTGGATCTGGAATCTGGCTCACGAATACTTCCCTGGCGCGGTCGAAATCGTGGATCTCGATCACGCCCGGCGGCACCTGTGGGAGCTGGCGGGAAAGCTGTTCCCCAATCAGGAAAAGCGCCGCCATGGCTGGGCCTCGCAGATGGAACGGCAGCTCGACCAGGGTCGCATCGAGCTCCTCGTCGCCCAACTGCGCGGCATCGAGACCGAGAACGTCGAGTTGGCCCGTCAGATCACGCTCGAAGCCGATTATTTCGAGCGCAATGCCGCGCGGATGCGCTACGAGGAGTTTCGGCGGCAGGGCCTGTTTGTGCGCTCGGGGGTGATCGAGGCGGGCTGCCGCACGGTGATCGCGAGCCGGCTGAAGCGCTCGGGCCCGTTCTGGAGCGTGCGCGGCGCCAACGCCGTCACGGCCTTGCGCTGCTGCCGCCTGTCTGGCCGCTTCGACGACTACTGGGAGTCCCCGGCCCCGCGCCGCTTGAGCGTCACGAATTTGTCGCGCACC
>CAYOPA010000374.1:0-5508 GCA_964405625.1 uncultured Bryobacterales bacterium | reverse complement strand
CCAAGCACCTCGACGAGAAGGTGGCCCGGCTTCACCTTGCGAAGATCGGCGCCAAACTGACCGAGCTTCGCCCGGAGCAGGCCGACTACATCGGGGTCACGACCGAAGGTCCGTTCAAGCCGGAACACTACCGCTACTGAGGAGTTGGCTTCGTCCCATCCGCACTTGCGGTGGCATGTTATCATCCGAGCCACGTCCCTCAGAGCCGTAAAGGCACTCGGAGCAAACTATCCTAGCCTGCCCCCTGAAGTGTTCTCTAGGCGCGGACAAAGCAGGCTGGTGCCAGCCCAGAAGCTCGCGCGTGTGGCATTCGATTTCGAGAGCGAGCGTGGTCCCGCCGTCGCGCCCGGCCCAGACCCGGCACAAGTCCGTCGACCAGCGCTCATTGAGCGCATTGGCCACGGACGGCACCGCCTCGAGCCGGGGCAGCATGCCGATCGGGCGCTTGCGAACCTGCCAGCCCTTGATCTGGAAGATCCGCTGCACCGTGTTCTTGTTGAAGCCCAGAAGCCAGGCGACGGTGCGATAGCCGAAGGAAAGCTCCTTCTCGATCATGGCCTTGATCGGTTCGGCCCATCGCGGATCTGCCTTCGGCGCAGCCTTGGTCGGCTTGCAATAGACCGTTCGCCGCGGCAACCCGAACGAGCACGCAGATTGGTCAGTGGCACCGCAATCCCGTCCGCCAGAAGGCCCTCATGAAGCGTCCGGATCATCTGTCGTCCTCCCGCTCCACGAGGGCCGCCAGCTTTTTTCGGGCGCGCAATTCCAGCATCGCCTCGCCGTAGGATTCCTGCAGGTCCTTCGGATGCTTCTCATCTTGCTCGCGGATCTCCAGCGGGTTCGCCCTCAGGGAATTCTCCATGCCCCGCTTGGCATCATCGACCCAGCCTTCGATGTCGGAAGGCGAAAGATCATGGGCCCGACTGGCCTGCGACGACCGTCGTCTTGCCCTGAATGATTTCAACCACCAGCGCCATCTTCCGCTTTGCCGTCCACCCTTTGATACTGTTGTCCATCGTCACACTCATCGCTCCCTCTTCTTATGTAGCATGAGCAGATTTTCACTGGGTCGACACACTTTTCACGTGCATGAAACGCATCTTCGGGCGCTGTGCGGCTTCGCAGATCGCCTCAGCATCGGCGGCGTCATTCTTCCGTCGCTTCACGAAGGGCTTGACGTAGATGGGCGGAATGAGCCGCATTTCATTGTCCAGTTTGCCGATCTCACGGCCCCAGAAACGGGCTTCGCCACAGGCTTCCATCGCGATGATGCAGCGTGGCTGCTGGCTGAAGAACGCAAGTACCTGATCACGCCGAAGCTTCTTGCGAGGTACCGCTCGCCCCGAGGCGTTGGATGCGTGAACCTGAAACACATTCTTCGCCAGGTCGAGCCCGTCCGTGGTAATCTCCGACATGACCGTCCTACTTTGTGGATCCTCACAGACCCACCCTGGAACATTGATGCCGCCGGGAGGCAGTCACATCATCAGAGTCCCATGATTCGCGACGGTCACCGAGTGTAGGTCATCGACATGTCATGACGCCCGGGGGCCGTGTTTCGGTTGCCGGCACAATCGATAACGCTTGACTTCTTTGCGCCCTACAAACTCCACACCGATGTCGAATGAACGGAATGTCTTTACCGCAGGTTGCAGGGCAGGCATCTTGCGCATTGGGGGCGCTGCGAAATTCGTCTCTCTGTCCGTTTGCTGGAAACACGGACCGAGAGGAGTGGCGGTTAGGTCGGCTGGTCTCTCCGGCAGGTCTTTTGGGGTGTGTGACGGTTTTGCTGAAGCTGATTGAATCGTATCGAGGCGTCGTCTGCCGCTTTCAGGACCTGTTGCAGCAGGGGCCGGGACGGCTTGCGCTCAAGCAGGGCGGGCGGTCCTGGACCTACAGGGACCTCGATAGGGCTGCGGAGTCACTTGCGGCGCGCCTTGTTGCTGCGGGTGTCCGGCCGGGCGATGCGGTAGGGGTAGAGGCCGTGCGCGCACCGCGAACGGTCGTGGCGCTCCTTGCCATCCTCAAGGCCGGCGCAGCCTATGTTCCGCTCGGCCCCGAAAACCCGCCATCGCGGCTCGCGGCGATCGTAGAGGCGGCAGGGCTAGGTGTCGTTGTAGGCCACATGCCGGCGCTTTCAGGCCTGAGCCTGACCGAACTTGACGCCGAGGGTGACTATCCCGAAGCGGAACGTGCCGTAGCGCCCCCCGAAGACCCTGAGGCTCTGGCCTATGTGATGTTCACCTCCGGCTCGACCGGGCAACCGAAGGGCGTCCTAGTTCCCCACCGCGCAATCCTGCGGCTGGTGGTGAACCAAAGCTACATCCGGCTGGGAGAAGACGAGCGCATCCTGCAGGCCTCGCCAGTGACCTTCGATGCCGCAACGCTCGAGATCTGGGGCGCTCTTCTTAACGGCGGGGCCCTTGTGTTTCCCGAGGAAGAGGCGGTCAGCCTGCGCGCCTTGGGCGAAACGATCCGCCGCGAAGGGATCACTACCCTCTGGCTGACCGCCGGCCTGTTCCACGCGATGGCCGACGAACGCCCCGCGGATTTCGCGCCGCTGCGGCAACTCCTGACCGGAGGCGACGTGGTGTCGCCCGCCCGCGTGCGGCGGGTGCTGCAAGCTTGTCCTAGCCTATTGGTATTCAACGGCTACGGGCCGACCGAGAACACAACCTTCACCGCGGTTCATTCCATTACACCTGAGGATGCCGCTTCCGACCGCCCCATTCCAATCGGTCGGCCGATCGACGGCACCGAGGTGCATGTCCTGGGGCTCGATCTCGCGCCGGTGCCGCCGGGTGCCGAGGGGGAACTGTGCGTTTCGGGCACCGGACTGGCGCTCGGTTATCTCGGCGCGCCGGAACTGTCGGAGGGCAAGTTCGTCGCTGCCCCCTGGGACCCTTCCGTGCAGCTCTATCGAACCGGCGATCTGGTGCGCGAGGACGAGGCAGGGGTTCTTCACTTCAGCGGCCGGATCGACACGCAAGTGAAGGTGCGCGGCTTCCGGATCGAGCTTGGCGAGGTCGAGGCGACGCTCGAGTCCGTTCCGGGTGTCGGACAGGTGGCGGTCGTGGCCATCGCGGGGGCGGATGCTCCGGAAGTGCTGCCCACCAAGCCTGACTTCCCGTGTGTCACCGGTGAATCCGCAGAAATGGCGCCTTGGGATACTAGCGTGACACTCCATCACGGTCCTGGCGGCAACGCGGCCCCGCTCTTCATCGTTGGTGGAATTGGCGGCAACGTCAATAACTTGCTTCAACTAGGACGCGAGATTGGCCGGAAGCGACCGCTGATCGGACTCCAGACCCGAGGCATTCTAGGCCACTACCCACACCCGGCGATTGAGGCTGCCGCAGCGGACCACATCCTTTACATGCGAGACCACAATCCTGGCGGCCCCTGGTTGGTGGCCGGCTACTCGGCAGGAGGGATCACAGCTTTCGAGATCGCCCGACAACTTATCGCTGCAGGTGATACAGTAGCCCTTCTCGGCATTCTAGATATGTTCGCGCCCGGATTTCAGTTCAAGAAGCGCGTGTCCCTCAAGGAAAGGCTGAGGTTCGAATGGCACGCCATCTCCGAACGCGGAATTGCGAGTCTCGGGCGGAGGCTCAACTCTGTATTGCGTCGTCGGCTGTTGAATGCACGAGTAGTCGAACTTGGTGAGAAACTCCAGCCCGCTCGGTTTCGTAGCGCCCGCATGAGGCAGCATTCAGCGAGGATCACTAGTGCCTATAAAGCCGAAAGCCCTTACAGCGGACGCATTAGTTTGTATAGCTCCCGCGGGGACGGCTTCAACGATTCACTGCTCTTGTCAGCTGATCCGCTGCTCGGGTGGGAGTGTTTGGCAGAAGGTGGAGTTCAGTATCGACGGCTGAATGCTGGACATCTTGATATGCTTCAATCACCTGCAGTATCTGAACTTGCTGAGGCTATAGAAGCTGATATTGGAGCAGCGCTTCTGAGCATGATGGCGCTACCAGCATCGTGTCAATGAAATCCAGCTCGATCTTGTGCGATTCATTGGTGTTTCAGAGACACAGCGCGCTGTCACCACTCGAGATTCATTGTCGCGCCCTTTCGCACTCCACTTGCGCGCGGTCCGGTGCGCGCCTCGAACCATCACTCTATGCAGATCTGCTTCGACATATTCAAGGTGTAACGGCATCATGCCGTGACTCAAAGAGCGATCAGCAGCGAAGGGAACCCTGTATCTGGCAAGCAAAACTGCCCGGAGAGGAGTCCTCTGGTCAATGCAACTGAAGAGCCTCTCAAAGCGCCAAATAGGAGCACATTGGAGATCTAAAGGACTATCCGAAACCTCTTGGAGGAGGCTCAGTCGATGCTCTACGTGGAGAGGCATCCAAATGACGCAAGATCTCTGGAGTATGGTCATTCATACATTCTGCAGGCGATCCGCAAGGTTGGGCGCCCGACAAGATCATGGTGATTGGTCGGAACGTGTTGACGCTTCCCAAGCACTTCCCTTCAGCGACCTCGAATCCGCATGTTCTATGTGTGGCGCCACTCTATCGGACATGAGTTGCAACCTTTCGATGCGACCCAGCCGGATGCAAGAGGCTCCTCAGAGTACAGCCTAAAAGTGGCTCCAAGCTATCGAAACTTTTCGCTAATGAAGGAGAGGCTGAAGATGATTTCCCTTCTTCGAAGGTATGAAGTCTGGGTATTTTTCTTTACCGCCGTGTCGGCCAACGCAATTTTTGTTTGGAGTATCTCAGAAGATTTGATGCCCCAACGACTGTATGGGTACGGTCGCTTCCTGCTTCTAGGCGGTATACTCATTGCAATCGTGCTGATCGCCCGCGGAAGAGCCGGCACGTTGGAGCTCATTCGCCCGCTGGCGAAATGGCGCGTTGACCTGCGATGGTACATTTTCGGTCTACTCTGGGGCGCGACGACGGCCTTTACAGTACTTCTGATCATGGCGTCTCTAGGAGGCAGAGGCATTGCTTTCGATTCAATCGGATTGGGCCCGCTTCGCCGCCCTGGCGTAGTCATGATCTTGGTCGTCGGCTCTCTAATTGGTGAGGTGGTCTGGATTGGTTATGCACTAGTACGCCTCGCGCCTCGCTTGGGATACTTCTTTGCCAGCCAAGTCGTCGGGGTGGTTTGGGCATTCTGGTGGTTCCCAATTGTGCTACTGAACATCGGCGTGATCCCTGATCTGCCTCTTGGCGCGTTGCTAGTGAATCAATCTGGCGTTGCGGCGATCTGCGCTCTGCTCTACGCTAGAACGGGCAGTGGGCTGGTTGTACTGCTTGCCCAGATTTCCTTCAACTCGGCGATTATCATCTTTCCTGTCAACCCAACAGCAGGTGGCGTGACAACCTATTGGGTTTTCGCAATCTTCTATTGGTTCACGGCGCTTGCGCTTCACCTACTCCTTGCACGACCTTCCGATCTTCGGACAAATGAGGAGTGATGCGCACCGGCTCTGATGATGTGACCGCCCCCCGACGGCATCGCTGTGCCAAGGTGGGTCTG
>CAYOPA010000373.1:0-5539 GCA_964405625.1 uncultured Bryobacterales bacterium | reverse complement strand
AAGCCTCTCAGCGCCCCTCGCCGATGAAAAGCTTCACAGCTTCCGGGGGATTTGTAGGCGGCCCCAGACTGACGTCTGGGGTTCGGTTGGCGCTACTGCTCGATCCAGATGGGCGAGCTCCAGGCCACCATGCCGTTGTTTTGTAAGACGCGCATGTAGTAGTAATTCGAGCCGGGCTCGAAGTTGGCGTCGCGGTAGCGCAGGGTGATGGAGTCGGCGTTGGGGCGGCGCTCGTAGATGATCTGCTGGTTCTTGACAATCACCAGTTGCTTGATGCGGTCCGTGCCTTGGGCCTTGATGGTCAGCGACGGCGCTTTGTCCCCCTTCATGATGTCGCCCATGATGGCCGTGCGGCCGTCGAGCTCGGCTTGGAAGTCGAGGATTATATTGTCGGTGGCGCCATAAGCGTGGCGGGCTTTCAGGGCCGCGAACATGGACTCGCGCGTGAAATCCTTCGACAGGATCATGGCGTAGGACAGGTGCGTGGACCAGTGGTCGGTGGAGGCCTGCACGCCCATTTTGTGGCCCATGGCCAAGGCGTCCCAGTAGTAACCGACCGGGTTGAAACCGGAGCGCTGCTCGCGCAGCTTTTGCGGGCTGGCGGCCAGCGGCGCGTCCATGTACTCGTAGCTGGCCCGGTAGCCTTGGAAGATCTCGATCAAAGGCTCAAGCTCGGGGTCGTTGTCGGCAAAATCGGTGCCCTGCGCGGTGCCCGAGGAGTGCGGCATGGAGATGCCGTCGTTGGCGCGCAGGTAGGGGTAGAGGATGGGGCCGGTGCGGGTGTCGCCGCGGCGCTCGTCGGGGGCGACCGGCAGTGTGCGCGTGCCGCGCTTGGCGAAGATGACGTTGCGGTGGCCGTTGGGGAAGTTCACCGAGCGCTCGTAGCCGAAAAAGGGCACGAAGCGGCCGGGGACGTGGAAGAGGTCCTTGAGCTTCTCGTCCTGCCACCAGGTGAACTCCTGGTCGTAGCCGAGCTGGTGGTCGGTGGGCACGATATAGTCCATGCCGGCGGCGTCGAGCGCGTAGCGGTAGACCTCGATGAGCGAGCCGTCGTACTTGTAGTCCTGCGAGACATCCGTGTGGCGGTGCATGTCGCCGCGGTAGATTTTGTACTTTTTCGAGCCCGCCTCGATGGTGTAGTCGCGGATGGCGGCGATGTCGGCGGCCTCGTTGGTGTGGATCGGCACCTCTTCGACGTAAGGTTCGACAAACGGGACGAACTGCTCGGCGCCGTAGGCGGGCGGGGCGGAGGCGCCGCCCAGCGAGCCATGGTAGATCTCGGCGTTCTGGGGGACGGTGTTCTGGAAGGTCCGCCCGTCGGTCATCCAGGCGGCGTGGAGGCCCCCGGAGGCGTCGCGGGTCAGCGCCGGGCGCTTCTCGATGGACCCCGAGGAGTGCGCCAGCGGCACGGGCCGCGTCCAGCGCTCGCCGTCAAAGCGGGTGAGGAAATTCTCCCACATCAGCGGGGCGCCGATGCTGTGGGCCTTGGTGCGGGTCCAATGACGAAAGACCATGTTGAGCACGCCCTGGCCGTCGAACTGGATCTGCGGATTTTCGAAATTCGGGAAGAGCTGGTAGACGTAGAACGGCTCCAGCTTTTTCTTCGGGGCGACCCATTGGCCGCCGTCCCACATGGCGACTTCGATGGTGCGTTCCTGGTGCAGGGGCACGGCCATGGACGGCGTCACCAGATAACCCACGTCCTTGCCCCAGTTCACGCCGGATTCATGCCAGGCGACCCAGGGCCGGCCTTGGGCGTCGACCGCCACGGAGGCCTGGGCCTGGTAGCGCGGGCTTTGCGTGACCCGCCGGACCGGACCGAGCTCGCCGCCGCTCCAGGCGCGGAAGTAGATGTCGTAGTTGCCGTCCTCGTAGCTGTCCCAAGCGACGTAAGCGTCTCCGCCCGGACCGCCGGCAACGAAGGGCTGCCAGTCGTTGGCGGGCGAATCGCTCAGACGCTGCTCGGCGCTCCAGGCGCCGCCGGCCCAGCGGCGGCCGTAGATGTCGCTCTGAGAGGCCATGCCCGCGCCGCGAAAGCTTTGCCAGACGACCGTGACCGTTCCGTTCGCTGAAGTGGCCGCGCGGTGGAAGGTGTTGGCGCCGGCGGAGCTAATCTTTTCGGCGCGGCCCCAGGCGCCGCCGGTCTTGCGGCGTCCCCACAGCTCCCAGGCGGAGCCGTTGCGCTGCGACCAGAAGGCCCACAGGCCGCCGCCGGAGTCAGCGGCCAACGAGACGCGCCACAGGTCGCCGGGCGCGGGCGTGACCTCCTCGGGGGCCGACCAGGCGCCGTTGCGTTGCGTGCGCAGCAGAACGCGGTCGGCGCGGTCCTTGTAAGCGACCCAGGCGACGGCGATGGAGCCGTCGGAGAGGTGTGCGATGGCGGCCTCGTCGTCCTCGTACTCTTGCGTGCTGAGGCGCTCGACGGTCGGCGCCAGCGACGCCATCACGCGGCCATCGAGGAAGGGCTTGGCCTCGTGGGCGAGCTGGTCGAGGCGGAAGGCGAAATCGCCCTGCTCGGTCGAGACGCTGACGCGCGCCGCCGCCGGGGCGTCGACCGTGATCTGGACGGCGACCGGCGAAAACTGGGTGGGAGGCAGCTCCGCCGGGCTCATCTCGTTGTAATTGACGCGGGCGAAGCCGTCGATGTGCTCGCGCCGCGTGGAGACCTGCCAGCGGTCGGCGCCGATGATGGAGTCTTCGGGCAGGAAGTGGCGACCTTCGAGCGAGACGATCTCGCCGCCGGAGAGCCGGACGGAGCCGCCCCAGGGCTCGACGGCCTCGGCGTTGACGCCGAGCTCCAGGTAGATTGTGGTCGGCTCGGCGGTCAGGTGCGCGGCGGCGAGAAAGGCGAGCAGGATCAGGTTTTTCATCGGCTTCCCGGCCGGATCTTACCACGCCAGGGGGCCGATCAGCGAGGATTTCGCAGCGCTAGAACGGCGTTGAGACCGCCGAAGGCGAACGAGCTCGACAGGGCGGCCTCGACCTGGGTTGAGCGGCCCTCGTTGGGGATGTAGTCCAGGTCGCAGGCCGGGTCGGGACCCAGGTAGCCCAATGTGGGCGGCAGATAGCCTTCGCGCAGCGCCAGAGCGGTTGCCGCCAGCTCGATAGCGCCGGAGGCCCCCAAGGCGTGCCCGTGCAGCGACTTAGTGGAGGAGACGGCCAGACGGTCGGCGTGCTCGCCAAAAACCTCGCGGATGGCGCGGGTTTCGGCGACGTCGTTGGAGATGGTGCCGGTGCCGTGGGCGTTGATGTAGCCGATCTGCTCGGGGGCCAAATCGGCGTCACGCAGGGCGCCGCGCAAGGCTCGGGCCGCGCCGTGGGAGGAGGGCTCGACGATGTGCCCAGCGTCAGCCGACATGCCGAAGCCGACGACCTCAGCCCAGATCTTGGCGCCGCGGGCTTGTGCGCGTTCCAGCGGTTCCAGGACGGCGACGGCGGCGCCTTCGCCCAGGGTCATGCCGCGGCGGCCGAGGCTGAATGGCCGGCAGCCGTCCGGCGCCATCACGCGCATCGCCTCCCAAGCCTTCCAGGTGCCGAGCGTGAAGCAGGCCTCGCTGCCGCCGGTGAGCGCCACTTCGGCCTGACCGTGGCGAACCATCCAGTAAGCCTGTCCGATGGCGTGTGAGGCCGAAGCGCAGGCGCTGGTAACCGCGAAGGCCGGACCGGTGACGCCGAGCTCCATGGTGACCTGGGAAGTGGCCGCACTGGTCATCAGGCGCGGAATGGTGAGCGGATTGACCTTGGGGTTGCCCTCGCCGTAGAGCCGCAGGAAGGCTTCATCGTCGGTGGTCTTGCCGCCGACGCCGGTACCGAGGGCGACCAAGGTTTGCTCAGCCAGGGGCTCGCCGCGAAAGGTCAGGCCGGCGTCGGCCGCCGCCTCGCGAGCCGCGATGACGGCAAACTGTGAGAAGCGGTCCAGCAGTTGCAGCCGCTTGGGGTGGAAGTGGTCCTTGGCGTCGTAGCCCGAGACCTGGCCGCCGACCTTGATCAGCAGCTTGTCCAAGGGCAGGGTTTCGACCTCGCGAATGGCGGTGCGGCCGCCGCGCAGGCCCTGCCTCAATGCGTCCAGCCCCACCCCGCAGGCGCTCACCACGCCCAGCCCGCTGATCACAACGCGTCGATTCATGCAGGAACGTCCGCCGCCGGATCCGCGTTCTTCTCCGCCAACATCTCACGCACGCCGTTGACCATTTCGCGGACGCTGCGAAGTTGTTTGGCCTGCTCGTCGGAGACGCTGAGCTCGAACTCGCTCTCGATCGCGAACAGTAAGTTGACGCCGTCAAACGAGTCCACGCCGAGCTCTTCGAACGTTGAATCGATCGTGATCTGGTCGGCCTCGATCTGCTGGTTCTCGGCGATCAATTGGATCACTTTCTGCTCGAGCTCGTCCGTAGGCATGAGAGGGTCATGATACCGCCTATTTGACTCCGGAATACAGACGCGATGTTTCGACCAGTTCATAGCCGGCGTCGAGCAGCCGGGGTAGAGCGGTCTCCAAAGCCCGGAGGGTGGGGCGCCGATCGGCGGTTGCAAGGATGCGATCACCGTCATGCAGGCAAACGATTCCGCCCGGCGAGGCTCCTCTCAAGATGCGGCCGGCGATGCGGTCGGCGGGCAGTCGCCAGTCGTTGCCGATCGCCGTCCAGCGCACCGCGAGCAGATTCTCGTCCTCCAGGGCGCCGGCGAGGCCCGGGGCGTGGATGCCGTAGGGCGCGCGGAACAGCGTTGGTTGGACGCCCACGCGGTCTTCGATGACGCGCTGCGCCCGCTGGACCTCGGCGCGAACCCGGCGCGAAGGCAGCCGGAGCAGCAGCGGATGCGTATGGGTGTGATTGGCGATCTCGTGGCCGGCCGCCAGCGCCGCGCGCGCGACCTCGGGCCGGCGCTCGACGTTGGCGCCGCAAACGAAAAATGTCGCCCGGACGCCATAGCGCTCCAGTAGCTCCACAAAGGCGGGCGTCTGGTCGCTGGGTCCGTCGTCGAATGTCAGCGCCAACCGTCGTCCCTGGCGCGGGCCGCGATGGAATCCCCTCCCCCAGACTTGTGCCGCCGGGCAAGCCGCGGCGTAGGCCACGAACCCAGCGGCGGCGGCTACGGTGACGGCGGCGGCGGGAAAAGCTCGCACTTCGCGATTCTAGCCCGGCGAGCCCTCAAAGAGCTTGGCCAAGCGCCGCGTTGCATCTATACTGCATGGTGGCAATGGTGCGTGCATTTCAGCGCGGGATAGTATGGTGCGGCTTCGCGCTGACGGCGGCCGTTCCGGCCTACTCGGAACCCGCCTACGGCCTCGATGACGCCCAGGCTTTCCTGAGCAACTACTGCCAGGCCTGCCATCAGGGCGAAAAACCCACCGGCGGCTTCAGCTCCGAGCATCTTGCAGCCATCGAGTCCTTCCGCACCCGGCCCGACGACTGGACCCGGCTGGTGGCCCGGGTGTCCAACTCCGAGATGCCGCCGAAGGGCGCCCCGACGCCGGATTTGGACGCGCGCGAAGATTTTCTGAAATGGGTCGAAGCGACCTGGCGCGAGCAGGCTTGCG
>CAYOPA010000372.1:0-5548 GCA_964405625.1 uncultured Bryobacterales bacterium | reverse complement strand
GGCGGCTTTGGCGGCATGGGCGGCGGCGGTTTTGGCGGTATGGGCGGCGGCGGTTTCGGCGGCATGGGGGGAATGATGGGCGGCGGCATGATGGGCGGCGGCGGCGGAATCATTCGCCTGCCTGGCACGGCGGCGCCCAGCCGCGTCGCTCCGTCCGGCGTCGACGAAACCGGCGCCACCTTGGGCGAAGCCGCGCTGATGGGGCCTGACGAACGCGGCATCCGCGTTGTCCCCGATTTCCTCAACAACCTGATCGTGGTGCAAGCCACCCAACAAGAATGGGAAGTGATCCGCAAGACCCTTCAACAGCTCGATTTCCCCCCGCGCCAGGTGCTGATCGACGCCAAGGTCTATGAGGTCAAGCTTACGGGGCTGCTCTCGGCCGGAGTCAGCGCCTTCCTGAACACCCAAGGCGCAGCCAACGTATCGGGCGACCGCAAGGTGACGGGCGGTTTTAGCGACGGCGGCTTAAGCCTGAGCGCGGGCGCCCTGTTCGGCGCGACCCGCGCCCTGAGGGTTCTACTGAATACCCTCCAGAGCGAGGGCCGCAGCAGAGTCATCTCCGCGCCGTCCATCGTCGCCACTGACAATATGCCGGCTTCCATTACCGTTGGCGCTTCGGTTCCCGTGCTCGCTTCGCAAGCCATTGCGGGAGGCGCGCAGGCCGACGGCAGCTCGCTGTTCACCAACACGATTCAGAACATCCAAACCGGCGTGACGCTCTCCATCACGCCCCGCATCAACGCCTCCGGCATCGTCACGATGGAGATCGATCAGGAGGTCAGCAGCGCGGCCGCCCCGACCGGCGCCATCCAATCCCCCTCCATCGACCGCCGCAACGTCAAGACGCAGGTTACGGTCAACGATGGCGACACGGTTGTCATCGGCGGCATCATCCAGGAAGACAACCTCTACAGCTCCGGCGGCGTGCCCTATCTGCACAGGATTCCAATCTTCGGAGCGATGTTCGGCGGCAAGGAGGTCTCGCGAAGCAAGACCGAGCTGATCGTGATGCTCACGCCCCGCGTCATCTACGACGAGACCGAGATGGTCACCATCTCCGAAGAGCTCAAGACGCGGATGCGCGGGCTGCGCCGCATCATGCGGAGGTGAGCCCGCCGACCGCCCGTAGCCAAAACGAAAATTTCTTGCCTGCTGACGCCTAACCGGGTTGACTTGCAACTTCGCGCCGTGGTATTCCCTTGGGGAGCGATCCATGTCCAACGTGGGCATGCCGCTAAAAGTGAGGGTCTCAGGTTGGGCAGTCCCCATCTTGAAAACGCAGCGAAGAGTTGGAGCCGCCGCCTCGATCGCCCATTGTGGCGGCCGAGCGGTCTGTTCTATACTGGTCCTGTTCGTGTGGTTCGCGACGGCGCCGCAACAGGCGCGGTCGACGATTTTGTGAAAGCGACGGCGACGATTCGCCGTTGTACGTATTTCCGATCTTGTGGGAGAAGGAGAGTGAAATGGTAGCTATGAAGAAGTCGGCCATGCTTCTCGCTCTGATGACCTTGATGGTCTTCAGCTCGAGCATGGCTCAGGCTCAAACGACAGGTCTCGTGACCTGTACAGCTACTGCAGTCCCCCCGGTGGTTCGCGCCGAGGGTATTGCTGAGCTGGTCGGCGATGTTGTTCTGGCCTGTATCACGACGAATTCCGCGCAGTTTACCCCTGGCGTGGACTTCCTCGTGAACGTCAGCGTGTCGCTGAACGTCAACGTCACCAACAACATCAACTTTGGCGCCGGGACGAACGTCACCGACGCCGTCTTGGTGGTGAATGAGAACAATTGCACGTCGCCCGCTTCGGTGGGTAACTTGTCCGGCACCTGCGGCGCACCGTTCATCCAGTATCAGGATCCGCAGTTTGGATTCCTGGCGGCCAACAACCGTCTGGAATGGAACGAAGTACGCTTCCCGGTTCCGAGCGCTCTGCGCACCGGGTTCGATCCGAACCCGCCCGTGACCACTGTTCGTGTGACCTCCATGCGCGCCAACGCTTCGCAGCTTGGCGTGCCGAGTGCGGCGACCTTCCCGTCGACGCAGGTGACCGCTTTCGTCTCGATCACCGGTCCCACGGCCATCTCGGTCAACAACAACGTGCTCAACGTCGCGGTGCCGATCCTCGGATTGATCGTGACCCCGGGCGACGTTGTCACCGGCCTGCAGTGTCTGGATACGACGGTCGTCACCAGTCTGCGCTTGACTGAAGGTTTCGCAACCTCGTTCAAGACGATTGGGCGGCCGACCTTCATGCCGGGCAGCACGCAGGTGGAGAGCGGCTACTGGGCTCCCGGCTCCAATAACGACGGCGGCGCCTCGCAGTCCACTCGCTTCCTGGTCCGCTTCTTCAACATCCCCCAGGGTGTGTCGATCCGGGTCCCGAAGGACATCAATACCGGCACGGCGGCTTTCGACTCCGACGCCCTCTGGCTTCGCCTCGTCTCGGGCGCGGATGCCAACGGCTTCGGCGGCACGGTGGTTTCGGCCACCGACAATCAGACGGTTTCCCTTTCGGGCGGCTTCGGGTCGGTCACCTACGAGGTGATTGACAGCGATCCGTTCCGTCTGGAGTTCATCAACATTCCGATCACCGTCTCTTGGGAAGCGGACACGGCCAACGACCTCCCTGCCATCGGCACGGGTCAGGTTTCGGCCTCGTTTGCGCCGCTCAGCACGATCGTTGTCGCAAGCAACGCCGCTCCTGAGCCTCGATTCCTCGACAATTCGGGCGATCCAGACACGTTTATCAGCATCATCCGCTGTACCACCACCCTGTTGTTTCCGTTCGTGACCAACCAAGCCGGCTTTGATACCGGCATGGCGATCTCGAACACCTCGCAGGATTGGCTGGGCACTGACCCGCAGACCGGCGCTTGTGATATTCACTATCACGGCGCGACCACGGGCGGCGGCGCCGCGCCTGCTCCGCAGACCTCGACGGTCATCGCGGGCGGCGAGCAGCTGATCTTCACGTTGTCGGGCGGTAATGCTCTCCAGAACATTGCCGGCGCTCCTGAATTCCAGGGCTACGTTATCGCGGTTTGCGAGTTCCAGTACGGCCACGGCTTCGCCTTTATCACCGATGGTTTCGGTGGTATCCCGGCGTTGGCTCAGGGCTACCTGGCGCTTGTCATCCCGGTCACCGACTCGGGTGAGCGCGTCCCCGGCGTGCCGAACCTGCATCGCCTTGGCGAGAGCCTGTCGCACTAACTAATGCGGTCGGGGCGGCCCTTTCGGGGGCTCCCCGGCCCAAGAGACACTGATCTACGAATTGTTGAGGAGAGCTTAGAAAATGGAAGCTTTGAAGAAAGGCTCGATTGCGCTCCTACTGGTTGTGATGGCGGCAGTCTCGGCTTCGGCCCAGTTTGTTCAGCCTTCGCTAACCTTGGGCGTTGTGACCTGTACCGCGACCGCCGTTCCGCCGGTGGTTCGCGCTGAAGGCATTGCCGAGCTGGTGGGCGATATCGTCCTGGCCTGCGTAAACATCCCTCCCCCGACCAATCAGGGGCCGACGTTGAATACTCTGCTGACGAATATCAGCGTTTCGCTCAACGTCAACGTAACAAACAACATCAACTTTAACGGCGACCCGACTATTACGGACTCCGTGTTGGTGATCAACGAAAACAACTGCGTCGCGCCCGCTAATGTCGGTGAGACCTACGGCAACTGCGCGACGCCGGACAACCGCTTCCAGGATCCCCAGTTCGGGCGCCTGTCGGCCAACAACCGCATCGAGTGGAACCGGGTCGCTTTCCCGATTCCCGGCGCCGCCGATGACGGCATCGGCGATCCGGACTGCTCCGACGGCGGTTGCTTCCCCTTCACCACCACGCTGCGGATCACTTCGATGCGCGCCAACGCTTCCCAGCTTGGCGTTCCTTCGACCGCAACGTTCCCGTCGACGCAGATTACTGCGTTCGTCTCGATCACCGGTCCGACGACGATCCCCGTCACCAACAACGTACTCAACGTTGCGGTGCCGATCCTGGGTCTCATCGTTACGCCGGGCGACCCGTTGGTGGGCCTGCAGTGCATTGACACGACCGGCGCCACCTCGATCCGACTGAACGAAGGCTTCGCCACGTCGTTCAAGACGATCGGTCTTCCGACCTTCTCGCCGGGCCAGACCCAGTGGGAGTCGGGCTACTACGCGCCCGGTTCGAACAACGGCGGCGGCGCTTCGCAAGCGACTCGCTTCTTGATCCGCTTCTTCAACATCCCGCAGGGAGTTGAGATCTCGGTCCCCAGGTTCTTGACCTCGGGCACCGGGGTGGTCGGCACCCCCGGCGACCAGATTGAGATGGGCGCGGTATCGGGCGCGAACTCCAGCGGAGAAGGCGGTTCGGTCAGCACGACCAGCGGCTCTGTCGCGGTATCGTTGTCGGGCGGCTTCGGCTATGTGGTTTACGAAGTGACGGACTCCAACCCGTTCCGCACTGAGAACATCACCGTGCCGATTACCGTCTCCTGGGAGGCTGACACCGCCAACGATCTGCCGGCTGTCGGCACGGGCCAGGTTTCGGCCTCGTTCGCCCCGATCAGCACTGTGACCGTCGCCAGCAACGCTGCACCGGAACCCCGGTTCATCGATACGGGCGGCGATCCGCGCACGATCGTCTCGATCATCCGCTGCACCACGACTCTGCTGTTCCCGTTCGTGACCAACCAGGCTGGTTTTGACACCGGCATGGCGATCTCGAACACCTCAGAGGACTGGCTCGGCACCGATCCGCAGACTGGCGCTTGTGATATTCACTATCACGGCTCCACCACCGGCGGCGGCGCCGCTCCCGCTCCGCAGACCTCGACGGTCATCGCGGGCGGCGAGCAGCTGATCTTCACCCTCTCGGGCGGCAACCCGCTCCAGGGTATCGCCGGCGCGCCGGAATTCCAGGGCTACGTCATCGCAGTCTGCGAATTCCAGTACGGTCACGGCTTCGCCTTCATCACGGACGGCTTCGGCGGTCTACCGGCTTTGGCTCAGGGCTACTTGGCTCTGGTCATCCCGGTTACCCCGTACGCAGGTCGTGTTGCCGGCGTCCCGATGGACAATGCCGCTCACCCGAGCGGCTTGCTGCACGGCTTCGGCGAAGCGCTTAGCCACTAAGCGTTCGCTGAACCAACGGACAACTAACCTGGAGGGGACCCGAAAGGGTCCCCTCTTTCCGTTTTCCGGCTGTCTGGTTCCGCACCCCGCACCCTTGGAAAACTTGGTATCCTTGAGCTGTCTACGCCCGCCTCGAACCCGCCCGCGCCCCCTGGGAGAAGAAGTTCCTCATGCATCGGATCCGTACGGCCACGCTCGCCTTGGCGCTCGCATTGGCTGTGGCAGCCCCGGCACAGCCGGCAGACCTAGTCATCCTCTTTCCGTTCGGCAACAACAACCTGCTGACCGCCATCAACGCGAACACGCTGGAGGAGGCAGGCTCGATTGACGCCCCTTCGGCAGCCTTCAAGGTCGAGCAATCGATCGACGGCAGGCGCTACTACGTTATCAGCCAGCGCTCAACCTCCTCGGTGGTTGTGATCGACGCCGCCACCCT
>CAYOPA010000371.1:0-5590 GCA_964405625.1 uncultured Bryobacterales bacterium | reverse complement strand
GGAGACGAAAGCCTTCCTGGCAACGCGGCCCAACCGCTTCAAATATATGTTTTGGAGAAACGATATGCTAGCGCTTTCCAGTGGATTGGAACCTCACGGGTGCGCCCGGACCCCGGATCTTGGACAATGAAGGATTCATGCCTCAGATCACCCTCCCCGACGGCAGCGTCAAGCAGGTCGAGCTAGGCGCGACCCCTCTCGACATCGCCGAGTCCATCAGCGGCCGGCTCGCCAAGGCCGCCTTCGTGGCCGAGCTCGACGGCCGGCTCGTGGATCTCACCGAGCCCATCACGGCCGACGCCAAGCTGCGCATCCTGACCGACCGCGATCCCGAGACCCTCGGAGTGTTCCGCCACAGCGCCGCCCACCTGCTCGCCGCCGCCACCCTTGAGCTCTACCCCGACGTCAAGCTCGGCGTCGGACCGGCGATTGACAACGGCTTCTACTACGACATGCAGCGCGAGCAGCCGTTCACGCCCGACGACCTCGAAAAGATCGAGGCCAAGATGCAGGAGATCGTCGACCGCGACCTTCCCAACCGGCGCGTCTGGATGGAACGGGATGAGGCCCTGAAACTCTACCGCGAGCAGGGTGAGCTGATGAAGTGCGAGCTGATCGCCGACAAGACAGCCGACGACGACGAGCGCGTCTCGATCTACAAGACCGGCGACAAGTTCAACGACTTTTGCCGCGGACCGCACATCCCTTCGATGGGCCGCATCAAGGCGTTCAAGCTGCTCAGTGTTTCCGGTTCGTACTGGAAGGGCGACGAGAAGAACCAACGCTTGCAGCGCATCTATGGGACGGCGTTCTACACGCCCAAGGATCTGGCCAAGCACCTCAACCAGATCGAAGAGGCCAAAAAGCGCGACCACCGCAAGCTGGGCAAAGAGCTCGACCTGTTCTCCGTCCAGGACACCGCCGGGCCGGGCCTGATCTTCTGGCACCCCAAGGGCGCGCTGATCCGCAAGATCGTGGAGGACTGGCTGCGCGAGGAGTATCTCCGGCGCGGCTACGGCCTGGTGGTCACCCCGCACATCGCCAAGCGTGAACTGTGGGAGATCTCCGGTCACGCGGACTTCTACTCCGACGACATGTTCAAGCCGATGGAGCTCGACGACGTGCTCTATCAGCTCAAGCCGATGAACTGTCCGTTCCACATCTTGATCTACAAGGACAAGATGCGCAGCTACCGCGACCTGCCGGTGCGCCTGGGCGAGCTCGGCACGGTCTACCGTTACGAGCGCTCCGGCGTGATGCACGGGCTGCTGCGCGTACGCGGCTTTACGCAGGACGACGCGCACATCTTCTGCACGCCCGCGCAGGTGAAGGACGAGGTCGTCGGTTGCGTCGATTTCGCCCTGGATGTGCTCAAGACGTTTGGCTTTACCGACTATGAGGTGGAGCTCTCCACCTGGGACGGCGGCGCTTCCGGCAAGTACGCCGGCGACCCCGAGGAGTGGGCGCTGGCCGAAAAGGGCTTGCAGGACGCTCTGGCCGAGCGCGGCATCGAGGCGAAGGTAATGCCCGACGAGGCGGCCTTCTACGGCCCGAAGATCGACGTCAAGATGGTGGATGCGATCGGCCGTTCCTGGCAGCTATCGACCGTGCAGTTCGACTTCAACCTGCCGCGCCGATTTGACCTTGAATACATCGACGATGACGGCAAGAAACACCGGCCGTACATGGTGCATCGCGCGCTGTTGGGCTCGGTGGAGCGCTTTATGGGCGTGCTGATCGAGCACTACGCCGGAAAGTTCCCGACGTGGCTGGCGCCGGTGCAGGTGAAGGCTTTGCCGATCACCGACAACCAGCTCGGCTACGCCCACGAAGTGGCGGACAAGCTCAAGCAGGCGGGAGTGCGGGCCGAAGTCGACGAACGCAACGAGAAGATCGGCTTCAAGATCCGCGAGGCGCAACTGGAAAAGATCCCCTACATGCTCGTGATCGGCCAGAAGGAGGTTGACGAGGGTAAGGTGGCGCTGCGAGACCGCGGCAAGGGCGATCAGGGCGCGGTGGATCTCGACGCATTTCTGGCGCGGATCCGGGAAGAGATCGACACAAAGGCGCTGTAGCGCAGGCGCCTACGCCTGCCGCCTCGACCCCCAGGTCGAGGCCCTTTGCCGATCCGCGACGACGCGGACGGACCCCGGACTGAAGTGCGGGGCTATAGGCGGAGCTCGCCGAATTCCCGCCGGCCAGGCCTTACGGCGTGAACCGGTCCTGACAATACTTCTGCAAACCCCAGGCCTGGGCGACTTCAGCGTGAAGCTCCGCCACCGCCCGGCGGAAGGCCGCGCCGTCGTCGAACAACGCCCGGGCGTAGAGGCCGTCAGAGCCGACCGTCCCCAACACAAGCGCATCGTCGAGGGCGCCGCGCGGCGCCCATGGCTCGCAGGGACCGAACCAGCAGCCGGTGAGCGAATGCGCCGCTCCTTCAAGCAGTCCCCAGGCGGCGGGGTCGCCGGCGGCCGGGGCCAGTTCCAGGGCGTCGCGATAAAGCGGCTTGCCCTCGCGATCAACCCTTAGCCGTGTGCCGATGCCGCGGAACTGATTGCGCTCCCCGCCGGCGATGCGACCGAACGACCACGGCTCCAGCCAGCCGAACCGGGAGCCTTCGCTGATCTCGACTTCCACCTGCTGCCAAAACTCCGACTCTCGGAACGGAATGGACAACGTCGGATAGATCTCCAGCGACCCGCCCAACTCGACCCGCGCCCGTATCCACTGCTCGGCGCGGCCCTCGTCCGGCATCGAGTGAATCTTTGTGGCGGCCGGGGTCAGGATCACCGCCTTGGCCCCGGGCCCGACCTCAATCGAAAGCTCATAGCGGTCGCCCGCAAACAGACCCGGCGCGGCTGAGATGATCTGCACCAGCAGCCGTCCGTCCTCCAGCGGAAACCCACGCATCACGCGCAGCGGCGCCCCCAGGTCGCGGACGGCCAGCCGCGTGCGCCCGGTGGGAGCGTCAAAAACCAAGCGGCTGCGCGAATGCAGTCGCTTCTCCGACGGCGGTCGCTGCGCACGGGCCGTCATCGCATCACGAATCGCGGATCAGGTCCCGCGATTCAAACAGCACGTCGTGGCGAATCCAGGCGATCACCTCTTCCAATCCCTTCATGTTTTTCAGGTCGGTAAAGACGATCGGTTTGTCCCCGCGCAGCTTCTTCGCATCGCGCTCCATCACGGAAAGGTCGGCCCCCACGTGCGGCGCCAGGTCAGTCTTGTTGATCACCAACAGGTCGCTGCGGGTGACGCCGGGGCCGCCCTTGCGGGGCACCTTGTCGCCGCCGGAGACATCGACCACGTAGATCGACACATCCACCAGCTCCGGGCTGAAGCAGGCCGCCAGATTGTCGCCGCCGGATTCCAGGAACAGGATCTGAGCGTCGGGGAACTTGTCGAGCAGCTCGTCCACGGCTTCCTGATTCACCGAGGTGTCCTCGCGGATGGCGGTGTGGGGGCAGCCGCCGGTCTGGACGCCGCGGATGCGCTCGCGTTCCAAAGCGCTGGAACGGGTCAGGAACTCGGCGTCCTCAAAGGTGTAGATGTCGTTGGTGATGACGACGATCTGGTAGTCGTCGCGCATCGCCTTGCAGAGGCGATCGAGCAGAGCGGTCTTGCCGGAGCCGACCGGCCCTCCGATTCCAATTTTGACTGCGGCCATAGTGGCTTACCTCCTCTTCCCGCGCGGTGTTCTCAGGACTGGAACAGGCGGGTGTGCAGAAACCCTTGCTGGTGGGCTCTGACGTCATGAGCGGGCGTCGCTGCAAACAGCGCCGCGGCGGGATCTTCAAGGATCTCCTGAACATGCGACGCCAGCCGGGGTTGCAGCGCTACGACAATTTCGTGCGCGCGTTCCGGGCTGAGCGCCATCGAGCGGGTGGCGGCCGTCACGGACGCCGCCAAAGTGGAGCCGGCGAAAAACAGCACAAAGGGCTCGCGTTCCAACCCAAGCCCGCGCGCCAGAGCCCCGGCGACGACCGGGGCCTGCGGCGGGCGAACATCGAGCCCGCCGAGCTCGGCTGGAAACAGCCGCTTGCCCAAGACCTGCATCCGGCGGCCGACGCGCTCGCCGGCCAAGCGCGGCCCCGGAATGGGCTTCCAAGCCTCGACCTCCGCGCCGAGACGGTTCAACGCCGCCGCATCCGGCGCGGCCTCCCAAGCCAGGGCCGCCGCGGCCAGATCGAGACGCCCCCAACCGAGGCGAACCTGCGTGGCCAGCAGGGCTTCAAGCTGTGCGGGGCCGAATCTCGGCAGGTGCGCATAGGTCTCCACTCCGCCCGAATGCGCAAACGCGCCGACAGGAAACTGCGAGTCAAAGCACTGTTGCAGGCGGAGCAGAGCTAGGGAATGCATAGGCGTTTTCGTTTTGTGGCGCACGGCTATGCCGTGCACGCGGGGCTGCGCCCCGCGAAGTAACCAGTCGGGCCGAAGGCCCGACTGCAGGGCATAGCCGTGCGCCACAAAACCTCCGTCCTAATGCGCATGGCCGGCGCCGGCGTTGCCGTGGAACGGCCGCTGGTCGATCTCGCAGCTCAGCCCGGCGCGGATCAGCCGCGCCTCCAGGATCTCGTCGTAAAGCACCGCGATCCCTTCCCCTTCCAGGTCGATATCGCGGTGCATGTTGCCCGCCAGGTGCCCCGCCATCGCCGCTTCGCGCACGTCGCGCGGACGGATCACCAGCACCTGCTCCGGTTCGGCCTCCACCACGTAGACCCGATCGCTTTCGCAATGCAGCACCTGGCCCGGCCATAGCTTGACGCCGGTCGGCAACGCCAGCGCGATCTCACGGCCGTCGGAGGCTTTCAGCCGCCGCCGCACGCGGACGCGGTCGGCGGACGTCATCGGCAAGCGGATAATGGCGAATCCCGGCGGCGGCGGCTCGAACTCTTCAGGCAGTGAGTTGATGTGGATCATCGCCGGGTTCTCCCGCTAAAACAAAAAATACCGCTGCGCCAGCGGCAACTCGCTTGCGGGCTGACTCTCGATCAACGCCCCGTCCACACGCACCTGGAAGCTGTCCAGGTCCACATCGACGGCCGGCGTGGCGGTGTTGAGCTTGAGGTCCTTTTTGCCGATCGAGCGGCAATTCTTCACCGGCAGCAGCGCGCGGCCCAGGCGCGGCGACAGCTCGCCGCTCTCCAGCGAAGCCTGCGAGACGAACGACACGCAGGTGGCCCGCGGGCCGCGCCCGAGCGCTCCGAACATCGGGCGATAGCGCACCGGTTCCGGCGTCGGGATCGAGGCGTTGGGGTCGCCCATCAAGGAGGCAGCGATAAATCCGCCCTTGATAATCAGATCCGGCTTGATCCCAAAAAACGCGGGAGTCCACAGCACCAGGTCGGCCAGCTTGCCGACCTCGACCGACCCGATGTGGTCGCAGACGCCGTGCGCAATCGCCGGGTTGATGGTGTATTTCGCAATGTAGCGGCGGATGCGGAAATTGTCGTGGCGGGCCGAATCCTCGGCCAGGGCGCCGCGCTGCGCCTTCATCGAGTGCGCCGTCTGCCAGGTGCGGCAGATCACCTCGCCCACGCGGCCCATCGCCTGCGAGTCCGACGCCATGATCGAGATCGCGCCCATGTCG
>CAYOPA010000370.1:0-5635 GCA_964405625.1 uncultured Bryobacterales bacterium | reverse complement strand
GCCCAGAATCTGCCGGTAGAGCTCGCGATCGTCCATCCCGCGAGCCTACCAGAGCAGCCCCACGACCCACTACAGAGCCGGAAGAGCCAATAAAGTACCCATAAATCGGCGTTACGGAGCATACCAGATACAGGAGGGTGACGCAACCAATCTGAACAACCAATCGGAACAACCTGGGATCGGGCCGGATTGCCCATCGACTCGGGCCCGCGTTTCGCTGAAGCCTCATAAGGTCCGCCGCAGCCTTGACCGTTCCCGGACAGAGTTGCTATCGTCGCCACAGTGGTCGAGGAGGGCTCTTCGGCCGCCGCGCGACAGGCGCCCCGCGGGCTTTGCAAGCGAACGGGGCGAATAAGGGAAGCGGGTGAGAATCCCGCGCGGACCCGCCACTGTATGAAAACCCCCGCTTGGGTGGGGCTTTCGAGCCAGGAGACCGGCCTTTCGCGTCAGAGCCGTGCGCTGCTTCGTGGAGTGAGCAGGTCCGGCGACCTCTTGGGCTGACGCTCGATCCCGTGCGCTGCATCCCTTGATGGCCGCTCCGGTCCTTTGTGCTGTGAGATGGCCGTCCGAAACATCATTATTTTGCTGTGCGTGTTTGCGCCGGTCTTGGCCGGGCAGCCGCCCCAGCGCATCATCTCCACAGCGCCTTCGATTACGGAGATGCTCTACGCCCTCGGATTGGGCGACCGTGTCGTCGGGGTGACCTCGTACTGCCACTACCCTCCGGAGGTGCGCCGGAAACGGCAGATCGGCAACTACCTGCGGCCCGATCTGGAGACGATCGTCGCCATCCGGCCGGACCTGGTGGTGGCGCTGAGCGAGCACGCCGAGCTGCTGCCCCGCCTGGAGCGGCTAGGCCTCAAGGTCCTCGCCATTCAACACAACGACTTGGCGGGCATCTACCGCTCCCTCGAAGAGCTCAGCGTCGCCGCCGGCGTTCCCGAGCGAGGACGGGCGGTGGTCGCGGGTATTCAATCCGATCTGGAGGCGGTCCGGCGCCGCGCGGCCGGGCTGGAACAACGCAGCACTCTGTTTGTGGTGGGACGCACGCCCGGCGCCATTGCCGGCGTGGTGGTCGTCGGACCCGGGCCGTTTCTCAATGAGCTGATCGAGATCGCCGGCGGCGTCAATATGATGCGGGACGCCGGACAGCACTATCCGCAGATTTCGCGCGAGGCGATCCTGGTGCGCCGTCCGGAGGTGGTGCTCGACATGGGCGACATGGCCGTGACCGACGGCGTGACGGACGAGCAGAAACGAGCGGTGGCGGCGCTGTGGAAGCAGGTCTTCCCCGACCTGCCCGCCGTGCGCGCCGGACGCGCTTACGCGGTGGCGGACGACCGCTACGTGGTGCCGGGGCCGCGCGTGGCTGAGACGGCGGCGATGCTGCTGGAGCTAATTCATCCCGAGGCGGCGCGTTGAGCCCGTTGTTTGAGCTCGAGCGGCTCTCGTTCAGCTATGGCGAGCGCAAGGCCGTCGATGGCGTCGATTTGATTGTGCGGCCCGGGGAGATGGTCGGCATTGTCGGGCCGAATGGAGCGGGGAAGTCGAGCCTGATGGCGATCCTGGCCGGGGTGCGGTCGAGCTATGAGGGATCCTGCCGCTTTGCCGGCCGCGAGATCGCCGCGTGGGATCGCCGGGCGCTGGCTCGGCGCGTGGCGTTCATCCCGCAAAGCCTGCGGCTGGAGTTCCCGTTTACCGCCGAGCAGGTCGTCTTCATGGGGCGGACGCCGCATTGCCGCGGCCTGTTCGAGACGGCCGCCGACCGCGCCGCCGTGGACCGCGCCCTCGATCTGACTGACGCCCGGCAGTTTGCCAACCGCCCGTTCGGCGAGCTCAGCGGCGGCGAGAAGCAGCGCGTGGTGCTGGCCTCTGCGCTGGCGCAGGAGCCCGAGGCCCTGCTGCTGGACGAGCCGACCACGTTCCTCGACCTCCAGCACCAACTCGGCCTCTACAGCCTGCTGCGCGAGCTGGCGCGCGAGGGCAAGGCGATCCTGGCGGTGACTCACGACCTGAACCTGGCGGCGACGTACTCCGACCGGCTGGTGGTGATAGCCTGCGGGCAGGCCGTGGCCGACGGACCGCCGCGCCAAGTGCTACAAGCCGAGATGGTGGAGCGGGTGTTCGGCGCCAAGGTGGAGGTCATCGAGACGGCGGCCGGCAAGCCCTGGGCGGTGTACGGGTGAGCGCCGGGCACGTGGCGCGGGCGTGGACCTGGGGGTCGACGCGGCAGGCGTGGGCGCCTGCGCCACGATTCACAGGACGGCCCGAGGCATGTTGAGCTCCGGGCGCTTTGGCCGCACCGTTCTTGCGGCGGCGGCTGTTCTCGTGGTCGTGGTTGCCCTGGCTCCGTTGTTCGGTTCCACCTCGATCAGCCTGGAGCGGGCCTTTCAAGGCGAATCGCCGGACCGGGAGATCCTCTTTGATATCCGGCTGACGCGGACGCTGCTGGCCGCCGCGGCGGGAGGGGCCCTGGCGCTCGCCGGGGTCATCTTTCAGGCGCTGTTGCGCGACGCGCTGGCCACGCCATTCACGCTTGGCGTCTCGAACGGAGCGGCGCTGGGGGCCGTTGTCGCCATCTGCTTCGGCTGGGGGACCGTGGGGGATTTCTCCGCTTTGGGGCTGTCGTCTCTGGTCGGGGCGTTGCTGGTGATGTTCACGGTGGTCTCGATCGCCTCCGAAGGCCGCCGCATGAGCTCATTTACGTTGTTGCTAACCGGGGTGACGATCAACAGCATCTGCATGGCGGCTATCCTGTTTCTGCATTCAACGGCGGGTTTCAACCAGTCGTTCGCCATCGTACGCTGGTTGATGGGGGGGATTGATTCGCCCCGTCCGTCGGCGCTGGCGGCCGTCGTCGCGGGCGTACTGTTGGCGTTGGGGCTGACCATCCGCTGGTCTAACGATCTGAACCTACTGGCGGTGGGCGAGGAGTGGGCTTTGACGCGCGGAACCGACGTGAAGATGCTGATGCGCGGGTGCTTTATTTTGGGTTCGTTCCTGACCGCCGTGGTCACCTCGATGACCGGGCCGATCGGCTTTATCGGATTGATTACGCCGCACGCTTTGCGCATGGTGGTCGGCGCCGATCACCGGCTGCTGGTTCCGGCGTCGTTTTGCGTCGGGGGTGCGTTTCTGGTGGTCTGCGACACGTTCGCTCGAACGGCCCTGGCGCCGTCAGAGATCCCCGTCGGCGTGATTACGGCCCTGTTGGGCGGCCCGTTTTTCATCTGGCTGCTGCGCAGCAAGAGGGCCAGCTTGTGGCTGTAATCCTACTGGGCGGCGGCGCCCGCAGCGGCAAGAGCGGCTTTGGGCTGCGCTACGTGCAGGAGCGCTTTACAGGCGGCGTCTTCGTCGCTACCGGCGAGCCGCGCGATGAGGAGATGGCGGACCGCATCCGTCGCCATCGCGGCGAACGCACCGATTTCTGGCGCACCGTTGAAGAGCCCCTGGACCTGCCCGGCGCGCTGGAGCGCGAGGCTTCCGGCGAGGCGCCGATCCTGGTGGACTGCCTGACGCTTTGGCTGAGCAATGTGCTGCTCGATCCGGAGACTGACGAGGAGTTTGAGATTGTCCGGCTGGAGGCGTTGCTGGATGACTGGAAAGGTCCGACGCTGCTGCTGATCACGAACGAGATCGGCTGCGGCATCGTCCCGATGAACGCCCTGGGACGGCGGTTCCGCGACTTGGCCGGGCGGATGAATCAGCGTGTGGCAGCCAAGGCGGACGAGGTCTACTGGGTGATCTTCGGCCAGCCCCTGCGTTTGAAGCCGGGCGGGGGCGTGCTGTAGGTGAGCCGGCTCAGCGAAGCCTGCATCGCCGCCTTCCAGACGCTCACGCGCTTGCCCGTACCGTCAGCCCCGCAGGCGCCGGATGATCGGACGATTGCGCTGTCGGCCCTGTTCTATCCGTGGGTAGGGCTGCTGCTGGGCGTGGCCGGTTGGGTCGTCCTCCGCGCACTGACTCCGCATGTTGGGGCGCCCGCAGCGGCGCTGGCCGTCCTCGTGGTGTGGGCCCTGGCGACCGGCGCGCTTCATGAAGACGGTCTGGCTGACGTAGCGGACGCCTTCGGCAGCCAACTCGACCGCGAAGGTCTGCTGCGTGTGATGAAGGACAGTCGCATCGGAGCCTACGGCGCGCTGGCTTTGGTTTTGGCGACCCTGGCGCGTTGGACGCTGTTGGCCGACCTCGCGCTTGCGGGGGACGGGCTGCTCGCGCTGCTGGCGTCGCAGAGCCTGGGCCGGGCGGGCGTTGTGGCGTTGGCTGCTTGGGCCGGGCCGGCGACCCAAGGCATGGGCTCGATGCTGGCCCGGTCGGTTGGCGCCGTGCAGGTCGTTGGAGCTTGGGTCCCGCCGGCGGCTCTGCTGCTGTGGCTGGGGCCGCCGGCGGTTGTGCCGGGTTGCATGGCTGCGTCGCTGGCGGTCGCGGCGGCTGCCGCGTTGTACTTTCGCTCTCGGCTGGGAGGCGTCACGGGGGACTGCTTGGGAGCGGCATTCATATTGCAAGAGATTGCAGTGCTCGCCTCGGTCAGGGCCGCGTTGGGATGAGCGGGATATACTTGGTCCGGCATGGCGAGACGACGACGCCGGGCTTGTTCCTGGGGCGCGCCGACCCGCCGCTGAGCGAGGTCGGAAGGCAACAGGCGCGGCGCATCGCCGAAGATCTGCCCGCGCCCCGTCGGCTACTGAGCAGCCCGCTACGCCGGGCTTGCGAAACAGCCTCGATCATGGCCGAGCGCTGGAATGTCGATATCACTATCGACGACCGTCTCCGGGAGATCGGATACGGAGAATGGGACGGCCTATCCTGGGCCGAAATCGAGCGCCGCTGGCCTGAGCAGGCCCACGCGAAGCTAAAAGGTTGGTGGGGCGTGAGACCTCAAGGGGGTGAAAAGTCGCTATCCATACTCAGACGTCTCCGCGGCGCGTGGCGCGACCTGCAAGGCGGGCCGAGACCCGTCGTCGTGGTGGCTCACGTCGGGGTAAACGCCTTGCTGGCCGAGCTGGCCCGCACGGCCCCCAAACAGCGGTTCGACTGGGAGAGTGCAACCAAGGTTGAACAGAGGTTAGGCCAATGGATGGAGTTGTGAGCAAGGATTCCTTTCAGGCGACGATCGAGGCGATCGTCAGCCCGCGGGACGCCGAACTGGAGGCGTTCGTCAGCAGCCGGCTGGATGATCTCACCAAACCGAAAGGGAGCCTGGGACGGCTGGAGGAATTGGCGCTGTGGTACGCCCGGGCTCGCGGCGAGCGCCTGCCCGAGGCGCCGCGCCCGGCGCTGTGCGTCTTTTGCGCCGACCATGGCGTCGCCGCCGAGGGCGTCAGCGCTTACCCTGCGGAGGTGACGCGCCAAATGGTGCTGAACTTTGCCCGGGGCGGGGCGGCGATCAACGTGCTCTGCCGCCACATCGGCATCGGGGCGACCATCGCGGACGTCGGCGTGGACAGCGAGCCCTTCGACCCGCCCGTACGCGACGAGAAGGTCGCTCGCGGCACGCGGAACATGCTCGCTGAGCCTGCCATGTCAACCGAACAGGCGCTGCGCTGCCTGGAGACCGGGGCCCGGCTGGCGGGCGAGGCCGTCGACGCCGGCGCCACGCTACTGGCAGCGGGCGAAATGGGTATCGGGAACACCA
>CAYOPA010000369.1:0-5646 GCA_964405625.1 uncultured Bryobacterales bacterium | reverse complement strand
CTGGTTGCACATGAACTTGCCGTTGTACTCGCCAATCGCGCCCTCGGGGGCCTTGTAGCCGGGGTAAGCCGTGTACGGGCTCGCGGTCCACTCCCAGGCGTCTCCGTAGAGTTGATGCGGACCGGCGGCTGATTGTTGCAGCGATGATGCGCTCAACGGCGCCGGATGCAGCCGCCCCGAGCCCAGCAGGTTGCCGTCGATCTCCGCGCCTTCCGCCGCGGTTTCCCATTCGGCCTCGGTCGGCAGCCGGCAGCCCGCCCATGCGGCGTAGGCGTCGGCCTCGAAGTAGCTCAAGTGGCAAACAGGCTCGGCGAGATCGAGCGGCCTCGAGCCGGCCAGCGTGAACTGGCGCCATTCGCCGTCGGTCTGGCGCCAATACAGCGGAGACTCCCAGCGCTGCTCGCAAACCGCCGTCCAGCCCAGCGACAGCCACCAGCGCGGGTTGCGATACCCGCTGTCGGCGATGAACTCCAGAAACTCGCCGTTCGTCACCAATCGGTTGGCCAGCCGGAACGGCCGCAGCAGGACCTGATGCCGGGGACGCTCGTTATCGAAGTGAAAGCCCTCGCCCGCAAAGCCGATCTCGCGCAGGCCGCCTTCGAGCTCCGTCCAGCCCAGGGGCGCGGCGACGACGGGCGCGGGAGCCGGCTGGAGACGATAGACAGGCTCCAGCGGATTCACCCCGAGAATGTGCTTGATGTCGGTGAGCAGCAGCTCTTGGTGCTGTTGCTCGTGGTGCAGTCCAAGCTCGATGATCTCCGCAAGCTCGTCGATCAGCGTTTGGTCGGTTGAGGCGAGCAGGCCAAGCAGAGCGCCGTCCACATGGCGGCGGTAGTCCAGGACTTCCGCCACGGTCGGCCGTGAGAGCAGGCCGCGTTGGGGGCGCGGATGGCGCTCGCCGACGGCCTCGTAATAGCTGTTGAACAGGTAGTTGTAGAGCGGGTGATGCTCGCGATAGCCTGGCGCCCTGGGCTTGAGGATGAACGTTTCAAAAAACCACGAGGTGTGGGCCAGGTTCCACTTTGGGGGGCTCACGTCGGGCATTGTCTGCACGGCGTGGTCTTCGATGGCGAGCGGCTCGCACAATGTGACCGAAAGATCGCGAATGGCGCGATAACGCACCTCGATAGCGGCGGCTGTGGCAATTCGCACGATCTCTGTATGCTAGCGATCGACCGCCCGTCGCGCGTGCTTTCGAGCCGACGTTCCGTGGTGCTGAGCCCCCTACTCCGGCTCATCAAATGTGATCGTTGTTTCTGCGCTGAAGCGCTTGTACTCGGCGTAGTCGATCTCGTAGCGCACCTGTTGCAGGCCGCTCGGAAAAGCCAGCGTATCCTGCGCCTCGGTGCGGATGGGAAACCAGAATTTTCCGTCGATCGGCTCGTAGATGGTCATGAAGCGCGGGAACAGGTTGGCGTCCTTGGTGTGATGGAGCTGCGGCTGAGGCTGGCCGGCCGCCTGCACCACCTGGATCAAGTCCGGATCGACCCACACCCGGCCGTCGAGCATCCTCTGGCCCTCCAGAATCTGCCGCGGGCGCACTCGGAACACAAAGCAGCTCTTGCCGTTGACAGGCTCCTCGCCCTCGTAGCGCGTCTCATAGCGCCACAGCGTATCCTCGGTCAGCACAAATGGTTGTATGTCGCGCAGGTCCCGAAAGTCCTCTTCCGTCAGGCGCATCCGCTTGAGACGGTCGATGGGGCCTTTGACGAACTCGTCGACCCTCTCGCCGTCGGCGCCGAAGGTCACGTCGCGAACCTCCAGATAATCGCCGCGCGGGCCGCCGCGGCCGTCGAGCTCGTGGAAATGGAAAGTCTGGCGGTAGGTATAGCGCGCCAGCTCTTCCTCAAACAACGTGCCCTGGCGGGCAACTTGCTGGAGCAGGTCTTTGGGCGGCGTGCGTTGGGCGGCGGAGGGGCTGAGCAGCGACAGCAGCAGGAAACCGTAGAATAGGGGCTTGCCGGAGCCGCGCATAGCTCCCCCGCCGCCCTCGTTGCGCGCGTACTGGGTCACCGTCGGGTGCTTCAACGTCCTGCTCCTGATCGCCGGCGTCGTCTTCGCGCGCCTGGAGTCCATCCCTTTCGCCGTCGCCGCCCCCATCGTCGCAGCTTTCCTGCTGCAAGCGGCGCTGTATCTAGGGACGGGGTTCGCTTCAGTACGACGACGCTTGGAGGACCGTTTCGAGCCCCCGGCGCGCGCAGCCGCGCTGCTCATCGTATCGCTTGCGCCGTATCTGGTCTACTCGCTGCCGCTGGGGCTTTTTTCGTGGCTCTCGCTGGCGCAACTGGCGGCGCTGGGGGCGCCGGCTGTATTCCTGTTCGCGCTGTTTCCCCCCAAACGCCAGGCGCTGAGTTGGCAGGACCTGATCGTGCTCGCCATCTTGGTCACCCCGGTCATCAGCGGCGCCACCGACCTGTTCCAGCAGATCTACCCCAGCCCCGGCGAGCCCGTGCCGCGGTTGGACGTCTTGGGCAAGCTGATGGTGATTACGCTCGGCGCCTATGCGTTTCTCACGTTGCGAAAAATTGAGCGCGCGGACTTCCGCTTCTCGCTGTGCGGGGCGGACCTTAGAATGGGAGCGCGCTTTTTTCTGTACTACTTGCCCGTGGGGATTCCGGTGGCGCTGCTGGTGGGATTCGTACGCTGGTCGCCGGGTCCGCTGGAGACTTGGGCGCATGCCGGCGCGATCGTGGGCAAGGCCGCGGGCATCTATCTGGCGACGGCGCTGCCCGAGGAGCTCTGTTTCCGCGGCATCTTGCAGCACCTGCTCGCCGGCCGGCTCGGCAAGCCTCGGGTGGCGCAGGCCCTGGCGGCGCTGGCGTTCGGCGCGGTGCATCTGTCCTATAGAGGCTTCCCGAACTGGCCGTTCGCGGTGACGGCCGCGTTGGCCGGTTGGTTTTACGGCGAGGCCTACCGGCGCGGCGGCGTGCCCGCAGCCGCGGTGACGCATACACTGACGGTGGTGGCCTGGACGTTTCTGTTTGACTGATAGCGCCCGCACCGTTCCTAGGCCGACGGGGTAAGCGCGGTCCATGGCCTTCTAGGCGGCGAAAGCGATCCCGTGGGACGTCGGTATGCATTGAGGCAAGCTCAGGCATAGAAGCCGCCCCCGAGCCGCTATCGGGTAAGGCGCCTGACGAACTAGGCGAATTCGCGGATTCCTCGCGATAGCCCCGCTTCCTACGATTGAACAATTGAAGCAATCTAGCCCTGCCGCGCGAGCGGGGACGGCGCCAAACCAGTCTGATGAGCCTCCAAAAATTTACCCTCCCCTCCGGCAAATCGGAGTTCAACTTCGAAGAAGCGGCTAGCGTGCTGGGCTTGACATCGGGGGAGCTCGAAGCGCTGGTCGCTGAACGCCTCGCCGAAGAGGGCGCGGAGAGGAATCTTGCCCGCATGCGGTTTCGCCGAACGGACCTGATCCTGCTCAATTTGATACAGCACACGCCGGCGACGCGCCTGGATGTCGGCTGAATACGCCCGACGGGACCTTTCCCGGCCGGGCTTTATCGTTCTAAAGTGGGGAGATACGCGCCCGCCGCCGGCCCGGCCGCAGCGGCACTCCTTGTTGATGACCGCTTCCTATACAGATTCGTGGTTTGTCCTCCGCAACCTGATCTCCACGGATTTCAAGGTGCGCTACCGGAACATGTCCCTGGGCATCTTTTGGTCGCTCGTCAATCCGTTGGTGATGATGAGCGTGCTGACGTTCTGCTTTACGCAGATCATGCGCAGCGATCAGCGCTACTTCCCGTTGTTTGTGCTGATGGGGCTGCTGCCCTACAACTTCTTCACGCTGGCGTGGGCGAACGGGGCCAACTCCATTGTCGGCAACGCGGCGCTGGTTAAGAAGGTGCCCTTTCGGCGCGAGTTGCTGCCGATCGCGGTGGTGCTGGCCAACACCTTGCACTACCTCATCCAACTCACCTTGCTGCTGGCTGCGGTGGGGCTGGTGATCGGCGTTTCCAATAGCTGGGTCTGGCTGCCGGCGGTGCTGCTGATGCAGATCGTCTTTGTCTGCGGCCTATCGCTGTTTTTCTCGGCGCTGGACGTCTACTTTCGCGACACCCGCTACATCATCGAATCGGTGAATTTGGTGCTGTTTTGGCTGGTGCCGATCTTCTACAGCTTTGAAGACATTGCGCCGCAGTACGCCTGGATCTACGAGCTCAATCCCGTCGCCGCGGTGATCCTGCTGACACGCACCATCCTGCTCGACGGCGCGGCTCCGTACCTGCCGACGCTGCTGAAGCTGGCCGGCGTTTCCGTGCTGACACTCGTGTTGGGGACGCTGTTCTTTCGGCGCGTGCAGCGCAACTTCGCGGACTATTTGTAGGCCGGCTGCCATGGGAGCCATCACCCTTAACCACGTCAGCAAACGCTACCACCTGCACCGCCAGCGGGAGCTTTTGGCGCAGCGCGTATTGCGCCGCACCGCTCCCAACTCCAAGGAGCTGTGGGCGTTGCGCGACGTGACGTTCACCATCAAGCCCGCCGAGCGCGTTGCGCTGGTGGGACGCAACGGCGCCGGCAAGAGCACTCTGCTGAGCATTGTGGCCGGGGTCACCGCCCCAACTTCGGGTTTTGTCAATCGCTCGGGCCGCATCAGCGCCCTGCTGGAGCTCGGCTCGGGCTTCCACCCGGACCTGACCGGCCGCGAGAATATCTTCCTCAACGCCGGGCTGCTGGGGCTGCGGCGCCACGAGGTGCTGGCGAGGTTCGACTCCATCGTGGGCTTCTCTGAGCTCGGTCGCTTTATCGACGAGCCGCTGCGAACCTATTCCAGCGGCATGGGCGCGCGGCTGGGGTTTTCCGTGGCCGTGCACGTCGAGCCGGAAATCCTGATCCTCGACGAGGTACTGGGCGTGGGCGACGCAGCCTTTCAGGTGAAGTGCCAGGACAGGATCAACTCGCTGGTGCAGGGCGGCGTTACGCTTTTGGTGGTGGCGCACGAGTCAACCATCGGCACCGTCTGCGAGCGCTCGATTTGGTTGGATCAGGGCGAGGTTCGGCTCGATGGTCCATCGTCCGAGGTGTTGCCGGCGTACCACAACGCGACCGTTCCCGCGAGATCCTCGCCGACCGAAGCGGCGGCGCCGTTGGAACCCGTCGAGCCCTCTTGACCGCGGCCCGATTCGGGCGCATACTGGTTGGTATGTTCCGCGAGCGTAACCCCGCAAGGGCCGCCGCCGAACATCACCAGCAAGCGGGAGGACAGAGCCAGTGGATAACCCAGGAGTGGAATGGAGCCTCGTCGATTACGGCGCGGCGAACTTTTACGTCGCCTCGTACCGTCGCCCCGACGCCTCCGCGCCGGCTGAGACGGCGCTGGAGATTGTGGAGGAGCAGCCGGAGCCGGGTTGTCGATGGAGCGACTGCATTCCGTTTTTCCGCTGCTGGACCGTCGGCGGCGAGGCGCGAAGGGCCGCTTGAAGCCTTGCTAGACTCGGAGTGAATGTTCACCTGGGTTTGCCAGCGCTGCGGCCAGGCTGTGGATATCGCGCGGACGGAGTGCCCGCGATGCCACGCGCCGGAGAGAGCGGACGTGGAGCTCGGCTCGGCGCGCGGCGCGCCCAAGCAGCCCGTGGTCGCGCCGCCGGCGCCCTTGCCGATCAAAGCCGAGCCGCCTCCGCCTCCCGAGCCGGA
>CAYOPA010000368.1:0-5648 GCA_964405625.1 uncultured Bryobacterales bacterium | reverse complement strand
CCCGTTGAAGTAGGCCAAGTCAAGAAACGGCAGCGGCGGCGAGGGCTCCTCACCCTGCGAGCCGATGGCGGCGCGCCCCGGCAGCGTCACCGCCTCGGCCGGCCGCCGCAGTTGCTGCAACAGCGAGCCTCGCGACCCTGACAGCAAGACCCGCGAGACGGCTTGCAGCAGGTCCAGGTCGGCGGGCGGAATGTGGCGGGCGTTGCGCAAGAACACGCCGCCCGGCTTGTCCACTCCGGTATGCAGGGTATGGGCTTGGACCAGACGCAACAAGCCCTCGCCGAGCGGCTGATCGTAGGCTTCGGGCTCCTGGTTGAGGATCAGGAGATCACACTGGAAGCCCTGCAAACGGAGATAGGTGTGCGCCAGCAAAAGCTCCCGAACGAGCTCAAGATGCGCCCGGTTGGCGATCAGGACCGCAAAGATGGGCAGGTCGCCCGAGACGCCGTAGGCCCACAACCGAAATTGTCCCTGCTCGTTCCTGGCGAGGCGTTCGGGCGACGCGCGGAGCTTGGCGCTGGGATAGATCAAGTGGCCGGCGAGCTCCTGGTAGAGCGCCGCCTGCGCGGCCGTCAGCCGCAGGTAGCGGAGCTCGAGCTGCGCCCGCGTCCAGGCGAGCTCGAACGCCGAGTCGCAGTACTCGATGTCCTGATATTTGGCGCTCAGCAGTAGAGCGGCCTCTCTGGTTTCGGCGACGGCTGTGACCAAGACCAATCGCTCCCGCCGGCGCGGCCCGAGCCGGAGGCTCCCGCGCATTGCGAAAGCGGGATCGAGCACCGAGCCTTGCGTTCCGGACAGCCGTTCAGTCAGTCCCGCCGGACGGCGTGCGTCGCCTTGGCGGCCCAGGAACCGGGCTCGGTCCGTTTCATACTCGAAGCGGCGCAGACGCGGTCCTGTCAGCGTCTGCGCGCACCAGACCGAAGCCTCGCCGGGAGAACGCGGACGCCTGGACGCCAGCAGGGTCCGCTGCGCTTCGATGGCCTCGGTTTGGACGAAGAGCTTACTGAAGGCTTGGTGCGCCCGGTCGGCGTTGTGCGCGGCCAGCGCGAGCTCGCAGTAGCCAGTCAGCTCGACAACGCGCGTGCGCAAGGATTGGTTGGTGATCGTGATGCGGTGGATTTGGACGTCGTCCTCGGGCGCGACCATCACGTCGACGACGGTCTCAATGCCGGCCTCCACGCTACGGATCTCAGCTCGGTCCGGGTGAAAGCTCACCGTCGGACGGTTGTACTGTTGGTCCGGATCGGGTCGCGTGGGCGACCAGACCTGGTCGCCGGCGGCGTCGCGCATGTAGAGGAACTGGCCCCAGTCGTCACAGGTGGTATCCAGTCGCCGACGGGTGACGTCGAGGTCGCGCCAGCGGACGTACCCGCCGCCGGCGCCGGTTAAGACCACCGAAAAGCTCTCGTGCCCCAGGGTGTGGGAGCGGCGGGGACCCGCGGGAGGGGCTTGGACCTCCAGCGCCTGAGGGACAGGCGTCTCCGCCTCCGCGATCCGCGGCGCCTCGTTCGCGGCGGGGTTGAAGATCTTGGGAGGGGATGCGGGGATGCGCTCGAACAGCAACGACTCAATCGCCCGAGCGCGCGGATCCGAGTGAAATCGGCGTTGCAGAATCCCGGCATTGAGCGCGTTGTTCAGGCCCATCAAGCTCATCCCTTGGTGGTGGGCCATGTAGGCATGGATCTTGACGCCGGCCGTTCCGCCGCGCTTCGCGGGGCGCGAGTAATCGATGGCCTCGTAGAACCCCATCCGGCTGTAGAGACCTTGGCCCTTCAGTGCTGTCAGGTTCCGCAAGGCCTTGGCTGGCGCAAACTGCAAAGCCATCATCGTGGCGTAGGGCGCCACCACCAAATCCTCCTCCAGGCCTCGCTTCATGCCCAGCGCGGGCGCCCCGAAAGCGCGGTACTGGTAGATCTGGTTGGCGTCCAGGCCGCTGTGCGCGGATTCGGAAATCCCCCAGGGGACGTTGCTGCGATCGCCATGCTCGATCTGCGCCCGGATGGCGCCGCGGCAAGCGTTGTCCAGCAGCGAGCTCCGGAAAGAACAGTTGAAAAGCGGCGGCATCAGGTATTCGAACAGGCTGCCGTTCCAAGAGAGCAGCACGTCGCCCCCGCGGCCGTAGGGCCGCCCCAAGTGCCACCAGTGCTGCAAGGGCGCATCGCCCTTGGCGATGGCCACGAAGCTCATCAGCCGGGCCTCGCTGGCCAGCAAGTCGTAGTGCGAGCCAAATTCCTGCGGTTCTCCGGGCCGGTAGCCGATGGCGAACAGGCCGCGCTTGTCGTCATAGAGGAAGCGGAAGTTGGTCTCGTCGCCGAAGCGCGTAAATCCGGAAGCAAGCGCCTCGACGCGCTCCAGCGCCCGCGCCGCCTTCCGGGAGGCTTCGCCAACCTCTAGCTCCAAGCGATTGAGCCATTCGGTGAGGGCGGCGGGCGGTTGTCGGAGCTGATCCCGGCGCGCCAGCAACTCACTCAACCCAGGAGCTTGACCCCGAGCCAAAGCCTCCAGGCTGGGCGCCGTCGCGAGCGCGGATTCGCGGAGCTCCGGCGCATCCTTGCCTAACGCCAGCAGGAAGGTGTCGGGTGGCGCCTCCAGGATGGTCATCCAATCGAGATACTCGCTAGCCAACCGGACATGCTCGGCGACTTGGCGTTGCAGCCGTTCAATCCAGTAGACGGCCTCCGCCGAGGCCCCATCGGGATGGCTCCATTGCAAAAGGGCGCCGAGCCTGGCGATCGGCGCTTGGGCCAGCAGCAAGCTCTCGACAACGTCATGGGCGCGCTGGGACTCCAGATCGAGAAGGACCTCGAGGGCGCGAACCGCCTTGGCTCCCCCGCCCATGTGCGTGACTTCGTCGCGGACGACCCGCAGGGTGTCGTTGAGCCCGTCCAGACAAGCGGGATCGAGCAGCGGCGCCTTGGCGAGCTCCCGGACGCCCGCCACGAACAGCCAACAGGCGGCCACGAAGTTGCCGCTGTCCACCGACGACACGTATCGAGGCTCGATCGGCTGCAAAGAGTCGATGTGATACCAGTTGAGGAAATGTCCCTCGTAGCGCTCGAGCTTTTCGAGAGCTTCGTACGTTAATTGCGTCCGATGCAGGAGCTCATCGAAGGTAAGATAGCCGAAGTCCCGGGCCGAGAGGGCGGCCATCAGCCATAGCCCGATGTTGGTCGGCGAAGTCCGCATGGCAACTTCGTAGCGCGGATCCTCCTGAACATTGTCAGGCGGCAACCAGTTGCCCGCCGGCGAGACCAAGTCGTCGAAGAATCGCCACGTCCGCCGAGTCATCTTGCGGAGCTCGAGCCGGTCGGCGTCGGAGAGCTCGCCTCCGCCCGTGTCCAGTTCCTCCCGCGCCAGCCATCGGACGATCAACGGCGACGCCATCCAAAGGGCCAGAAACGGCGCCGCGATCTGACTCTTGGCCGCCGTCAGCAAGAAGGCCAGCAGGCCCGCCGAGGAAGCCGACACGATGAACGTCTGCGGAAAGATTCTGGCAAGCAAACCAGTCGGCGTCTGGCTGACGGCGTCCGCGGCCTGCCACTCCAATAGATTCCGACGCGTGGCAAGACGCCGGAGCCAAACCCGGACCACCGCGTCAACGAGCACGTAGGCGCGATGCGGTAACAGTGCAATGTCAGCAAAAGCGCGCGCGAAATCCTTGCGTAGCAGCCGGCGAAAATTCGGACGCACGGACTCGAGCAAGCTGACTCTTTGTGCGACGTTCATCAGAGTCGGCGTCAGCATCGCCAACGTCACCAGCAGGCTGTAGACGGCGGGCGCGATCGGCGTCAGCCAGCAGACCACAAGCAGCGCCGTCGACGCCGGAGCGGTCACGCTGCGCCGGAGGTTGTCAAGGATCTTCCAGCGGTTAATTGTCGAGAGCGGGTTCGGCTCGCGGTCGCCGCCGCGCGCGGGGACGCCGGCTGTCGCCCAGTCGATAATTTGCCAGTCGCCCCGCGTCCAGCGGCGCTCCCGTTTGAGGAAGCTCTCGTAGGTCTCCGGGAACTTCTCGAAGAGCTCGATATGGCTGGCCAAACCCACGCCCACGTGGGCGCCTTCGATCAGGTCGTGGCTCAGCAGCGTCTCGTCGGGGAAGCGCTTGTCCAGGATGGCGTGGAAGGCTCGCACATCGTAGATCGCCTTGCCGTGATAATTCGCCTCCTGGAACAAGTCCTGGTAAACGTCGGAGACGGCTTGGCAGTAGGGGTCGGTTCCGGTCGTGTCCGTGAACATCCGGGTGAAGCGAGTCGCGGTCGCGCCCGGCAAGGCGACGCTGACGCGCGGCTGAATAATGCCGTAGCCGCGCAGGCGGTGTCGGCCGTCGTCCGTGAGCTCGATACGGTTCAGCGGATGCGAGATCGACTCAATCAAACTGCGCGCGGATCCGCTCGGCAAATGAGTGTCGGAATCGAGCGTGATGACGTAGCGGACGCCGACCGGCGCCTCGCCGGCCGCCACGAACTCCGTGCCCGGCGCGTCAGCCGCGCCCGCCAGAAAGCGGTTCAGCTCCTCCAGCTTGCCGCGCTTGCGCTCCCAGCCGATCCACTTCTGCTCGCTCTCGGACCATTTCCGCTGCCGAATAAAGAGCGCGAACGAACGACTCCCCGACCGCTCATTCAGCGCCGTGATCGCGTCCCGGGCGACAGCCAGCAGAAACTCGTCCCCATCCGCGACAACGGCTTCTGCGTCTTGAAAGTCCGCAAGCAGCGCAAAGGACACATTGGTGTCCCGAGTGCTGAGAGAGTGCACTTCGAGCCTCTCGACCTGCCGCTGGATGGCGTCGGCGGAGACCAGCATCATCGGAATCACGACGAGCGTCCGGCAGTCGTCCGCTATTCCGTTCGCGTAATCCATCTGCGGCAAGCGGTTTGGCCGAAGCAGGACGATGACCAGGGAGTGGACGACGTGGATCGCGAGCTCCGCGGCGGGAAAGGCGGCCAACACGCTGATCGCGGCCAGCAGCCAGGGAGAGGTCCAGCCGAGCGCATAGGCCCCCGCCGCGCAACCGGCGGTTGGCAATGCTGTGAGCGCCACGATGCCGGTGAGGTAGACCGCCGTGGCGTGACGATCCACCCAGCGCCTGGTGCGCTGCGTCCATGGCGGAGAGCAACCGATGCGCTCTTCCACCTCCGTGATACCCTCGTCGAGCAGGTAGTAGCCGACGTGCCGCTTGCGGTCATGCGCGCTAGCCTCGCCTGCTCGGGCCGCTTCCAGGGCGACGCGGGCGGTTTCGATCTCGGAATGCGTCGAGTAGCGCGCCGCGAGCTCGACCGCTCGCCGGCAGCGGTCGCGCGTGGCGAAATCCGAGCGCGTATACACGCCGGAGGGGTCCTGGCGCAGCGCCTCGTCGACTTTGCTGACGCGCTCGAAGACATCGCTGAAGTCCACTTCCGCGAGCACCCGCAGGCTCCCGATGGCGTTAGACACCGAGATCCGGACCGCGCCTTCGGACGCGTGATACTGATTCACCACGGCGGGAAACGTCGTCTGGAAATGATCCTCCAGCCACTTCTCGAGAAGGCTCGTGGACGCCGCGTCATCGCTGAGGTGCTCGCCAAGCCGCGCGATCAAGCAGGGTTCGAGCGCGGGATGGCGTTGGGCGATGAAATCGAAGACTTGCGTGGAGCCCGCACCGTCGATCCTGGCCG
>CAYOPA010000367.1:0-5651 GCA_964405625.1 uncultured Bryobacterales bacterium | reverse complement strand
GAAGCTCGGCTGGAAAGACGACCCAGCGGGCTTGCAAAAAGCCCGCGCTACGAAATGAGGGGCTACCGGGGATTCACTCAGCCGGCTCAATCAGCGCCGCCATCGCGCCCTGCGAGCGCGGCAGCCGCCAGTCCGGGCCGTAGGCGTGGATCTGGTCGCGCTTGCTCTCGGCTTGCTTCAGCGGCAGCGTCGCCAGCCGCGTATGACCTTTGGTGTCGACCTCGACGGTGTGGTCGTAGGCCTTGTCTTCGTCGAACCCAAACAGGTCAACGAGCATTTCGATCACGTAATCGTAGGTGTGATCCTCGTCGTTGAGCAGGATGACGTGGTACGGCTTTCCCGTCTCGTCGCCGGACTTTTCATCCTCGAAGACTGCTTCTTCGAGGTCCGGCATGACCGAAGCCGAGCTCATTCCGCTATGGTATCAAAGGTTTCCGGCGGGTCCGGGGGCGGCCAGGGATCGAGGCCCAGGCGTTCGACCGCCTCCTGATACAGCCCGCCCAAGGCCGGGCCGACCAGCAGCGCCGCCGGCCACAGCGCCGCTTCGAAGCCGTCCGGGCTGACCACGTAGCGCTGCGCCGGTCCCAGCAGGTTAACCGCCTGCGAAAGCGCAATCCAGCCGGCGCCGGCGCTCGCCCAGGCCGCTACCCTCGGCCACTGCTGGCGCAGCCCGCCGCCGGCCAGAAACAGGCCCAAGACGCCGACGGTCAGCCACACGGCGTTGGCACCGGGCAGCGTTCCGCGCACGGCCACCGCGAACAGCGCCACGCCCGACAACGCCGCCACGACGTCCGCGGCTCGGGCTGCGCGGCGCCGCCAAGCCGCCGGTCCGGCCAGCCACTCGGCCGTCAGCGCCAGGACCGGGACGATCATCGAAAAATGCCAACCCAGCAGCGCATAGCGCGGCAGGTCTGCGGCCGGCCATCCCAGGTACGCCCACAGGCCGCGCTTCTCGTTGAGCGCTTCCACCGCCGTCCACAGAAAGATGGACAGAATCGCCATCCAGACCAGCGCCTGCGGCTCACGGCTCAATGGCGAGGCGCCGCGGCGACGCTCCAGGGCGGCGTCGGCCAGTAAAATAAGGCCCGTTCCAGCCAGCGGATGCGCCAGGGCGGAGAGCGCTCCGGCGGCGCTGCCGGCCGCCACGGCCGCCGCCAGCAGCACGGCGCCGAAAACCTCGCGGCTGCGGACCATGCCCATACTCTAACCCGCGCCGCCGGGCGCCCTTGGTACGCTAAACAGGCGTGACTTCGGCCGCCGAGCTACCTTGGGTAACGCTGCCCGTCGACGGTCTCGACGTGGCGCCGGAGTCGCCCGGCGTCACCTTAATCGAGCCGGCCGGAGGGGCGCCCTACCTGGGCCGCACGCGCAATGTCCGCCGCCGGTTGCAGCGCCTGTTGGGATTGCGCCTCCCGGACGGGCGCTTGTTTGGCGAAGCCGTGAGGGAAGTCCGCTACTGGGCCGTCGGCTCGCCGTTCGAGGCGGATTGGCGATTGTGGCGCGCCGGCCGCTTCGTCTGGCCCGAGACTTACCGCCGCCGGTTGCGACTGCTAGGCGCCGCCGTCATTAAGGCGCACGTGGCCAATCGCTTTGCGCGCACCTCGGTCACCACGCAGCTCAGCGGCGGCCGCTCGCTGTACTTCGGGCCGTTTCGCTCGCGCGCCGCCGCCGAGGATTTCGAAAACAGCCTGCTGGATTTCTTTCGCGTCCGCCGTTGCGTGGAGAACCTGGAGCCCTCTCCCGATCATCCCGGCTGCATCTATGGCGAGATGGACAAGTGCCTGCGGCCTTGCCAGCAGGCCGTCTCGGTGGAGGAGTACCGCCAGGAGTCGGGCCGCCTGCTGGAGGCGCTCGCGAGCCGGGGCGGATCGCTGCGGACGACGCTCGCCGAGCTGCGCGACCAAGCCAGCGAGGATCTGGCCTTTGAAGATGCCGCGCGCTGGCACCGACGCGCCGAGCAGCTTGACGGCCTGCTGGCCGGGCTGGACGAAACCGCCCGCGATCTCGATCACCTGCACGGGGTGATCATCCAGCGAGCCGTCAGCAGCGACGCCGCCATGTTGTTTCCGCTGTTCAAGGGCTACGTGCTGGCGCCGCTGCGGCTGGACTTGAGCGGTCATCCGGCACAACTCTCCCTGGACCGGCAGGTGCGCGAAGTCTTTGCCGAGGCCGCCCTGGTCTCGCCCAATGACTCGGCCGAGCGGCAGGACTCGCTGGCCCTGCTCAAGCGCTGGCTCTACAGCAGTTGGCGACAGGGCGAGCTGGTTGTATTCGACGGCTTTGAGCGCATCCCTTACCGCCGGGTGGTGAGCTCGATCTCGCGCGTGATGCGCGGCAAAGGCGCCGGTCCCGCTATTGAAACGGCCGCCATGCGCCGCGCCTCCCGCAAGGAAACCGGCCCTCAGCCGGATTCGCCGCCCAATAAACCCTAATCGCATCTCCCCCGCGCGTCGATGAGTACTGCGAGGGATGAGCGCGATGCCACAGCTTGTCAACATGGACCGCCTGCGGCAGGTCTCACTCGACGACGACGAGTTTCTGCTGGAGTTGCTGGAGATCTACCTCGAAGACGCCGCCCGGCAGCGGGCGGAGCTGGCGCAAGCCGCCGCGCTGCGGGATATGCAAATGCTGGCCGAGCGCGCCCACCGCATCAAGGGCGGCGCTTCGAATGTGGGCGCCGAGTCGCTGGCCAACCTGTGCGAGCAGCTTGAGCAGGCGGCCCGCATGGGCAGCCCGCCGGGCGAGCTCAGCCAAGCTGTCGAGACGGAGATGGAGCGGGTGTCCCAGCGCTTGCGAGAGCTGGCCGGCGGGTTGGGGGCGTCGCGGTAGTCAATCATGCGTGTTTTGGTAGTCGATGACGATCCGGTCACCGCCAAGTCCGTGGGCAGGGCCGTGGAACGGTTCGGGTATACGGTGGACGTGCGCCATGATGTCGCTTCGGCGTGGAGCCTGCTGGAAGCCGAGCCGATTCCGATCGTGCTCACCGACTGGGGAATGCCGGGCGAGGACGGCGTTTCGCTGTGCCGCCGGATCCGGTCCAACCAGCTCGCTTACTACACCTACGTCATCTTCTTGACCGCCCGCTCGCAACATCAAGACCTGGTGCACGCCCTCCAGGCCGGCGCCGACGATCTGATCGCCAAGCCGTTCGACCCCGAAGAGCTCCGCGCCCGTCTGATGGTCGCCGAGCGGATCGTCAACCTCGAATCGCGGCTGCGTCAGGCCGCCGACGAGCTACGCCTGCGCAATGCGGACCTGGACCAAAAATCCAAGATCGACTCGCTGCTGGGCATCGGCAACCGCTCGTCGTTTGAGACCAGAATCCGCGAGGTCCATGGTCAAGCGGCCTCGGGAGGCGCCGGCTACGGGCTGGTGATGTGCGATGTGGACCACTTCAAGGTTTACAACGACACGCTCGGACACCAGAGCGGCGACCAGATTTTGCGACGTATCGCCGACGCCATCCAACTCGGCATTCGCGCAACCGACAGCCAGTTTCGCTATGGCGGCGAAGAGATCGCGATCATCCTGCCCGGCTTGGCGTTGGCGGGCTCCAAAAAAGTGGCCGAGCGGGTTCGTCGCCAGGTGGAGTCGGAGGAGTTTACGGCGGACAACGCAGAGCTGCCGTTTCGGGTGACGGTGAGCTGCGGCGTGGCCGCCTATCCGGACGACGGCCGGCCGCGCGAAGGGCACGCGCAGGTCATCGAGCGCGCCGACCAAGTCCTCTATCAGGCCAAACGGACGGGCCGGAACCGCGTGGTCGGCTGGGACGAGTGGCGCCCCGCGTTGGTGGCGTCCGACCCGCCGGCGGAGAAGGCCGTCGCAATTGAGTCCATCCCTTACCTAGCCACGGAAACCTAACAACCCCGAAGTGGCTACAATCGAAGGGTGTCGAAACCGGTTTTTCGCGGCATTTACTGTCCTCTGGCGACGCCTTTCGACTATCGCGGCGAGCTGTACCCAGCCAAGATCCGGCACAACCTTACGCGGCTGAACCACACCGCTCTGACGGGCTACGTAGTCGCCGATTTGGCGGGAGAAGGGCCGCTGCTGTCAGCGGATGAGAAGCGCCGGCTTTTTGCCGAGATCGCCGAAGCCGCCGGCGAGGACAAGTTTCTGATCGCAGCCGTCAGCAGTGAGAGCACGGTCCAGTCGTTGCGCTTGGCCGTGGCCGCCAAAGAGGCCGGATTCGAATTCACGGCCGCGCGCCCGGTCTCCGGCGGCGGCCTGCCGGGCAGGGGGAAGGCGACCCAAGCGCTGTACTTTCGCACCCTCGCCGACCAGAGCCCGCTGCCGGTGATCGTTCTCAACGACGGGCCGGGCAAGGTCGCTCCGGCGACGCTGCTGGAGATCAGCGAGCACCCCAACGTGGCCGCCGTGGCGGGCTCCGGCGATGACCTGAGCGGGCTGACGCTGTCGCTGAACGAGCATCGCTTTTCGGCTGACTGGGCCGCCGGAGTACGGGCTTTCGTGGCGCCGTTGGCCAACGTCATCCCCTTCTACCTGCTGTGCGTGGAGGAGGCTCTGCGGACTCGCGAGGAAGAGGCGGCGCGGGAGCTGGAAGCCCGAGGGAGGGCGGCTTTCGAGACGATCTTTGCGCGACTGGGCGTGGCGGGTCTGAAGCGGGCGATGGACCTGCGCGGCGCCTTCGGCGGCGCGCCGCGGCTGCCGGATGTCCCCCTGACGATGGAAGACGCCGCCGAGGTGAAGCGGCTGCTGGAAGGCTTGGCGAGCTGAAATGTGGCGCACGGCTTCGCCGTGCAGTCGGGCCTGTGGCCCGACAAGTTACTTCGCGTGGCACAGCCCCGCGTGCACGGCGAAGCCGTGCGCCACAACGCGCTACAGTGACCGCTCGGCGAGCTCGCCGAGCACCGGCAGCCGGTAGCGCTCTCCCGAGCTGGTCTTCACCAGCATGAACACCCACAGCGCCAACAACGCCAGTTCCACCAGCGAGCCCAGCGGCACGCGGCTGTGGAAGATCAGCTTGACCCACAACTCCAACGCCCAGCGGCCCACCAGCCAGATCACAAAAATGTACAGCCCCTGGTAAGCGTGGAAGCGGACCGTGCGATTGCCGCGAAAATTGTCGCTCAGCAACGCCCACACCGCCGCCAGCCAGCCTAGCCACGGCACGTAACACAGGATCGACGCGCCGCGCTCGCTGATCGGCGGACCGGCCGACGCCGCGGCCGGGGGCGCCGCGACCGGTTGCGCGACCCCGCAGCGCCGGCAGAAGCGGTCCATGGCGCGGACCTCGTGGCCGCATTTGGTGCAGAAAGGCAATCGGTTTGCGCTCCCGTCACAAGATACGGCGCCAGGAGGCGCGGTGTTCCGCCAGGGCTTGAATCACAACCAAATGGCCTGATGGTCCAGGCACTCGGGACGGATGGCTTGTTCCACCGAATCGAGCAGCGGCGGTCCGAAGCGAGCCCACAGGGGGAAGATCGACAACAACCGTTCCTGCGGCGTGTTGTGCGGGTAAAACCAGTCCAACAGCTCCCGCGCGTTGCCCGCCGCCCGGTCCCCGCGCCGCAGCGCTTCGCGGGCCGTCTTGCCATGCAGCTTGTCGAGTTGGTAGCGGATTTTCCGCCGCGAGCCCTCCAGCGCCTCCGCCAGAGTGGGGTCAAACTCCCTCAGAGAGCCTTCCAACC
>CAYOPA010000366.1:0-5658 GCA_964405625.1 uncultured Bryobacterales bacterium | reverse complement strand
TGCAGAAGCTGGCGCTGGTGGAACGTCTGCCGAAGCTGGTGGAAGAGCTCAAGCTCCTTCGCAAACGGGTCGACGAGCTCGAGGGCCGGCCATGATCGTCGTCGTCGGCGGACATTCGCGCAACATCGGCAAGACCTCGCTGGCCTGTTCGATTTTGGCGGGCACGCCCGAGTTGGAGTGGACGGCGGTGAAGATTGCGCAGTTCGGGCATGGGGTCTGCGCCGTGGACGGCAAGCCCTGCGGCTGCGCCGTGGACGACCCGATTCACCCCTTCGCCATCGCCGAGGAGCGTTCCGGAAGCGGTCATGCCGACACGCAGCGGATGCTCGCGGCCGGGGCGAAGCGCGTGTTTTGGGCCCGCTGCCCGCAAGGCCGCCTGCGCGAGGCCGCGGGGCTGTTCGAGGGGCGGTTCCGCGCCGCGCCGAACGTGCTGATCGAGTCCAATAGCGCCCTGGATATTCTGGAGCCGGACCTCTACATCAGCGTGCTGGATTTCCGGGTGAGCGATTTCAAGGAGAGCGCACGGCGGCATCTGGCCAGGGCGGACGCGTTTGCGCTGACGGCGCCCGATGTTGAGCCGTGGGAGTGGTTTGACCGCCGGTTACTGGCGGGCAGAGGCTTTGCAGTCAACCCGCCGGGCTATTGCTCGCCGGAGCTGCTGGAGCTGGTGCGCGAACGAATGACCGCCGCACGGGCGGAGGCGTAGGGGCGGGCGGGAGCCCGCCCAAAACCCATTGAAGCCCGAATATCGTGCGACTTTGGGCGGCCTTCCAGCCGCTCCTACTCGACTGTCTCCACGTCCACTTGGTCCTTTTCCAGCGCCACGCCGATAATCAGCAGCTCCATCTCCTCGGAACCCGTGTTCTCAATGGCATGCACCTGGTTGTACTCAACAAACAGCGCGTCATCCTTCCCAAACGCCGCCTGTTCGCCCTCCACGTGCAGCCGGCCTGAGCCGCGAATCACGTAGTGCAGCTCCTCAACGCCCCGATGCCGGTGTTTGCCCACTGACGCGCCCGGCGGCAGGATCAGGTGATCGGCATAGGCCCAGTCGGTTTTGAACACCTGGACCGGCAGCGCCCGGCGGTACAGCGCCTCGCCCTTGCCGCCATACATATTCGGCGTCGCCTTCAGCAGCTCCTTGCGCAGCCGCATGTTCATGAAGATCGGCTTTTTGTCCAGCGGCGCGCCCACGCCGTCGTCGCCCATGTCAAAGGCGTCGTACTCGCCGCGAATGCTGGTGACGGCGATGTTCATCCACTCCACCGGCTCGTTGGTCGGGTTATAGATGCCGTGGACCGATCCCATGCGGCACGGCGCGCCGGCCGGGCCTTCCAGCAGCGAGGTGCGGCCGTCGATGGTGAACTCCGCTTTGCCGTCGAGGATGACGAACATCTCCTCCATGCGGTTATGGAAATGCCGCCCGATCGAGCTCTTTGGCATCAACCGGCCGCGATGCAGGAACAGGAACTTCGAGGAGAAGCTGGGCCGCTGGTACAGCGCCGTGTAGTGCAGCTCTCCGGCCCCTCCGTGCACGCCCTTGCCCGCGCGCAGGCCCTCGTGGGAGTAGTGGACGATCTTGTCCTGGAGCGTCTGGGCGGGCAGCGCGACGGCGCAAAGCAGGAGTAACGCGAACAGTGGTTTCAACATGGCCGCCTGCATCATAGCCTAAAATAGCCGCCATGGACCTCCACAACGTTCGCGTGGAAATCCCCGACGGCGCCAACGTCATCATCGGGCAGTCGCACTTCATTAAGACAGTCGAGGATATCTACGAAGCGATCGTGACCACGAACCCGCGGATGCGCTTCGGGATCGCCTTCAACGAGGCCTCGCAGGACCGCCTGATCCGGCACGACGGCAACGACGATGCGCTGCGCCAGTGCGCCATCCGCAACGCCAAGGCGATCGGCGCCGGGCACCTGTTCGTGGTGGTGATGAAAGATGGTTTTCCCATCAGCGTCCTGCCGCGCATTCGCGAGGTGCAAGAGGTGGTTCGGATTTTCTGCGCCACGGCCAACCCGCTGGAAGTGCTGGTGGCGCATACTGACCAGGGCCGCGGCGTGGTGGGTGTGATCGACGGCGAGCCGCCGCTGGGCGTCGAAGATGACGAGCAGATCGCCGTCCGCAAGAGCTTCCTGCGCAAGATCGGCTACAAGCGCTGATTCCGACATTGGCCCCCATCCGCGCCACTATCGTGATCCCGACGCTGCACGGAGGCGAGCCCCTGGCGCGCTGCCTGGAGGGCTTGTCGGCGCAGACCTGCCGTCAGGCTCGCGTGGTCATAGTCGACAATTCCGCCGCGGGCGTCGCACGAGACTGTGTCTGCGAGCTGCCGCTGGAGGTTATTGCCAACGAACGCAATGTGGGCTTCGGAGAGGCCATTAACCAGGGCTTCGCGGCCCATCCGGCGGAATTCCTGATCTCCCTCAACGACGACGCCGTCCCCGCGCCGGGCTGGCTGGCGGCGCTGCTGGAGGCCATGGACCGGCGCCCCGAGGCCGGCATGGCCGCCTGCTCGATCCGACTGGCGGGGACGGACGGGCTGCTGGATTCCGCCGGCATGTCTCTCTACCCCGACGGCACGGCCAAGCAGCGCGGCCACGGCGAGCCCGCCGAGCGGTTCGCAGCCGACGACGAGGCGCTGCTGCCCAGCGGCGCGGCGGCCGTCTATCGGCGGGCGATGCTGGAAGAGTCCGGGCTGTTCGACGCCGACTATTTTCTTTATTGCGAGGATACCGACCTGGGATTGCGCGGCAGGCTGACCGGGTGGAGTTGCATTTACGTCCCCGGCGCGGTGGTCGAGCACGCCTACTCGGTTTCGGCAGGCAGGGCGTCGGCCATGAAAGCTTTCCATGTGGAACGCAACCGCCTGTGGACGGTGGTCAAGCTGTTTCCGCTGCGGACTTGGCCGCTGGTTCCGCTGTGGTCGGCTTGGCGCTACTTGGCGCACCTCCGGGCGGCGGCCGGCGGTCGCGGGTTGGCGGGCGAGATCACGAATTCGACGCTAACCTGGCGCGATCTTGGCATACTTGTGTTTTCAGCGCATTGGAAGACTTTGTTGCATCTTCGAGCCCTGTTGGAGCGCCGCCGGAGCTTTCGCCCGAAAATCCGGCTCTCGAACCGGGAATTTCGACGGCTGCTGGCGCGGCACAGAGTCTCCGCGCGGCGGATCGCCGAGCAGTAGACCCCAGCTCGCTGTGGAACGGCGGCCCGCTGTTGATCCTGATCCCTTGCTACAACGAGGAGCTGGCCATCGGGCCGACCATCGCGCAGGTGCGGAGCGTGATGGACGCGCCGATCCTGGTGGTGGACGACGGCTCCTGGGACGGCACTGCCAACGTCGCCGCGGCGGCGGGCGCCGAAGTGCTGCAACTACCGCACCATCTGGGCTTAGGCGGCGCGGTTCAGATGGGCTACCGCTTTGCCTTCGAGCACGGCTTTGAGCGAGTTGTTCGCGTGGACGGGGACGGCCAACATGTCGCCGAGGATATCCCCGGCCTGATCGAGCGGCTCGACGCGGGCGGCTACGACATGGTCACCGGCTCGCGCTTTCTACAGGAGAACGACTACCCTGTACAGGCGCTGCGCCGCTTTGGCGGATTGCTCTTTTCGGCGGTGCTGCGGCCGATTTTGGGGCAGAAAATTACCGATCCGACCTCCGGGTTCATCGCCGTCAACCGCCGCGCGCTGGAGGTTTTCAGCCGCAGCTTTCCGCTCGAGTACCCCGAAATTGAGGCGCTGGTGGTGCTCAAGCGTAAGGAGCTGCGCTTCTGCGAGGTCCCGGCCCGGATGCGTCCGCGCATTGCCGGCGTCTCCACGATTGGCAGTTGGAAAGCTGTCTACTACATGGTGCGGGTGCTGCTGGGCGTATTTGTGAACGTGATCAAATACGAGCGGCGTTTTCACGAGGGCAGTCGGGTTTAGTCGATGGAGATGGAGCGCATCCGTTGGGTCACCATCGCCCTCTGCATTGTGCTGTTGGTGCAGATCGTGCGCGCGGTGCGCCGCGAGCATATCCGCGTTGAGTATTCGATGGCTTGGTTTGGCGCGGCGCTGGCGCTGCTGGTCATCACTCTGTGGGACGGCGCTTTGCACTGGCTGCAAGCGTTTCTGGGGGCCCCGGGCTTTGCCGAGCTGCTGCTGATGCTGGCCGGGCTGGCGTTCCTGTTCATCTTTTTCCGGCTCAGCGTGGAGGTCTCCGCGCTCAAGGACCATAACATCGTCGTCAGTCAGAAAGTCGGCATGCTGGAGTGGGAGATTCGTAAGCTCAAAGAGGAGCTGCGCCGGCTGCGCACGCAACGACAGGACGCCGAGTGAAGGTTCTCTACGACGCCATCCCGCTGCTGATGCGCAGCGCCGGGGTGAAAAACTATCACTACGCGCTGCTGCGCCGGCTGATTCCCGTCATCCGGCCCCATGAGCTGGCGCTCTTCCCGTGGCTCAAGGACCTGCCGGCGAACGAGAACCAGCGGTCGAACTACTCCGCGCTGCGCACCTACGCCGGGCTGGGGACGATGCTCGGTTCGAACTACCTGCGTCTGCCGTTGCCGGGCGTGGCGGCTCGCGGCGCCGATCTGTTCCACATCACCCACCATCTGTGGAATCCCCCCGGATCCGTGCGGCTGAGCACGATGGTGCATGACCCGACGCCGCTGACCATGCCGGAGTGCCACACGGAGAGCAATATCCGCTACTTCGAGCGCTTCGTGGAAAAGACGCTCCCGCGCCTGGACTCTGTGATCACGCCGTCCCACGCGGTCAAACGCGACCTGGTGCGCTACTGCGCCGCCTCCGAGGAGCGCATCACCGTGATTCCGCACGGCGTGGACGAGGACTTCTTCGAGGTCACCCCGGCCCAGCGCGAGGTGGTGCGGCAGACCCACGATCTGCCCGACCGCTACATCCTCTTCGTGGGCTCGGTGGAGCCGCGCAAGAACCTGATGCGGCTGCTCGAAGCGTTCGACCTGTTGCCCGAGCAGCTTCGCGCCAGATTCCCGTTGTTGCTGGCCGGGCCGGAGGGTTGGAACAACGAGGAGATCCAGAAGCGGCTGGGCAAAACGCGGCACGTGCGGGTGCTGGGCTTCGTGCGGCGCGAGCTGCTGCCGGCGCTGTATGAGAGCTGCTCGCTGTTTGTTTTCCCGTCGTTGTATGAGGGCTTTGGGATGCCGGCGCTGGAGGCGATGGCGGCCGGCGCGCCGGTGATGGCGTCGAAGCGGTCAGCGCTGCCGGAAGTGGTCGGCGGGGCGGGGTTGCTGGTCCATCCAAAAAAGCCCGAGAAGATGGCCGAGGCGATGCGCAGCGTGCTGGAAGACCCGCACACGGCGGCGCTGATGGGTGGTCAGGCGCGGCAGCGGGCGCGGCAGTTCAGTTGGGAGCGCTGCGCGCTGGAGACCAAGAAGTTTTTTGAGGAAACGCTTGATGGGCTGTAGCGGCGTGGCGCAGGCGCCCACGCCTGCCGCCTCGACCCCCAGGTCGAGGCCCCTTTGTGATCCGCAGGGACGCCGTCGAAAAGCGACGACGCGGCTCGGCTGGAGCCGCGCGCCACGCGCTGCGTGCAAGTAGCAGCGCCCCAAGCGGCAAACCCGCGATCACCGCTTATAGGCTCAATCACAATTCCCTATTTCCCTTCCGGCCCCGCCGCTCGGTAACGTGGAG
>CAYOPA010000365.1:0-5660 GCA_964405625.1 uncultured Bryobacterales bacterium | reverse complement strand
GGCTTGGGCGACCTTCCGGTCGCTCCTACTGCGCCACCAGGGTCGATTCAGCCTGGAATTTTTGAAAATCCGCCCAGTTGACCGCGATCTCCCGCCGTAGGTTCTTCACCAGCCCGATCTTGGCGTCAAAGCGCAGGGTGAACGCCGTCGGCATCCAGACCTCGTCGTTCACCAGCGCCTGCGTCAGCTCCAGCACGGCGCCTTCCTTGAGCTTGATGATGAAGCCGCCAAAGGATGCGTTGTCGATCGTCTCGGCCTCGGCGCGTACCCAGGCGTGGTCGTCCTGAGCGATCCAGGCGCGGGCCTTGAGCTTTTGCAAGAACTTCGCGCGGGAGATGGACGGCTTGTAGCCCGGCCGCGGCTCGCCGTCGATCACCCAACAGCGGCGACCCTCCATCGTCTCCTCGCCGACGAGGGTCAGAACGAATGCCTTGGGGATCTCGGCGCGGAAATGCGCCCGCTCCTCCTCTTCCTTGCGCTGCTTTTCCAGACGCTTTTCGCGCTGCTTGGAGCTCTCGTCGGCGCGCTCGGCGTATGCCTTGTCGAGCTTGCGCCGCTCTTTGGCGGCCTTTTCGGGCGACAACGGCCGGTCGTCCTCGGCGATCTGCTTCTGGTACTCCTCGCCAAAGAGGTAGAGCAGCTCGTAGGTCTTCGACGACGACTCCTTGACCTCGCCGCCCTTATCGAGCTTGCGCTCTTCCACGCGCTCGGTCCCTGTGTACTGCTTGCGGATCTCTTCGTTGCGCTCGGAGGCTTCAAAGGCAAGATTGAGGATCTGCTGCGGGTCAGGCTGTTGAGCCGCCAGCGGCAGGGCGAAGACCGCCAAGGCAAGTAGGCGCATACAAGAACCTACGCTCGGGCCGCCGATCGGGTTGCGCTGGGGGACTGGCATACAATGAGTGCGGAGACTGAACGTGAAACCCGACAAGCCGGTCACGCGGAAAGTTCTAGTCCGGGACTTGAGCCCGGAGGAGCGGCGCGTGGTGGAGAAGCTGCTGGGCAAAGGGTTGGACGAAGAGTCGCGGGTGGAGATCCGGGACCTTTCGCCGGCAGCGAGCGCCTTCGACGACGCTGAGCAGGCAGAAAGGCTAGCCCGTCTTCACAAGGCGCGAATGGCCATTACCGCGGCCGCTCCGCCCTTGACCGACGAGGAGCTTGACGAGATCTTGGGCGATCGTCCCGTGACGGCGGCGGCTGGTGCTGATCGTCGCTGACGCCAATATCCTGGTTCGCGCCGCCGGCAGCCCATTCGGTCCGGCGGGCGCTATCTTGGCCGAGATCGAGCGGGGTACGCATCGCCTCGTAGTCTCTGAGCACATTCTGAGGATTGTCGCCGAGAAGCTGGCCCTGCCGCGTATTCGAAAGCGCCTAGGGTTGTCGGACTCCAGAATCCGATCGTACTGCACCGCGCTGCGGACATCTTCGCTGCAAGTCGTCCCCGCCCAAGGCCCTCCCATCGTCCCTGGCGACCCCGAGGACGACATCATCGTCTACACCGCCGTGGCCGGGCGCGCCGACGTGATCTGCACTTGGGATGGTCATTTCTACCAACCTGACGTATTGGCCTTCTGCCGGCGGCGCGGCATCCGCATCCGCCGCGACATCGACCTGCTCGAAGACCTGCGCGCCGTCTAACCGCGCTCGGGTGCGGTAAAGTAATCTCCGATAGGGAATACCGCCATGTCCAGCACCCGCCGCAATTTTCTCGCCTCGGCCGCCCTAGCCGGCGCCGCTCCTCTTTCGGCTTCGGCCGCCTCCGCCGCCCGCGTTTTGGGGGCCAATGACCGCATTCGCGTCGCCCTGATCGGTTGCGGCGGCATGGGCCGCGGCGACCTCACGGACTTCCTCCGCGCCGGCAAAACGCAGGTCGTCGGACTGTGCGACGTGGACGAGTCGCAGATCGCCGGGGCCGTCAAAAACGTGGTCGATCCGGCCGGTCAGAAAGCCGAGATGACGACGCAGGACTTTCGGCGCGTGCTCGACCGCAACGACATTGACGCGTTGATCGTGGCCACGCCCGATCACTGGCACGCCATCCCGACCGTCGAAGCCTGCAAGGCCGGTAAGGACGTCTACGTCGAAAAGCCGCTCTCGGTGGCCGTGTGGGAGGGCCGCCAGATGGTGACGGCCGCCCGCAAGCACAATCGCGTGGTGCAGATGGGCACGCAGCAGCGCTCCGGCACGCAGTACATCGCCGCCAAGGAGTACATCGAGAGCGGCAAGCTTGGCAAAATCCGGCTGGTGCGCTGCTGGGCTTACCTGGACTGGAAGGGGCACACCCCGCACCAGAAGGACCAACCCGTCCCCGCCGGTGTCGATTACGACATGTGGCTGGGGCCGACGGAGAAGCGCGACTTCAACCCCAACCGCTTCCACTTCACCTTCCGCTGGTACTGGCCGTACTCAGGCGGACTGATGACCGACTGGGGCGCCCACATGATCGACATTGCCAACTGGTACATGGGCATCAAGGCGCCGAGCTCGGCGATGTCCGTGGGCGGCAAGTTCGCCTACCCCGACGACGCCATGGAGACGCCGGACACGCAGCAGGTGCTCTATGAGTTCCCCGAGTTTTCGATGATCTGGGAGCACGCGCTCGGCGTGGGCCGCGGCCCGGAAGGGCGCGAGCACGGCGTGCAGCTTCACGGCGAAAACGGCGTGCTGGTCGTGGATCGCGGCGGCTGGGAGGTGCATCCGGAGACGGACCGCATCGACAAGAGCGTGCGCGAGTTCAAATCCTCCGGGCTGCCGCGTCAGGCGTACCGGCCCGACCGCGACGACATGCACCTTGCGCATGTGCAGAACTTCCTGGACTGCATGCGCAGCCGCGAAACCCCGCGCTCGGATGTGGAGATCGGCCACAACTCGATGATCGCCTGCCACCTGGGCAACGCCGCTGTACGCACCGGGCGCCGGGTCTATTGGGATGTGGAGAACGAACGGGTAAAGGACGATCCCGAGGCGGCGGCGATCATGTACCAGCGGCCCTACCGCAAGCCCTGGAAGCTGGAAGCGTAGGGGCGGGCGGAAGCCCGCCCAGTACCGCAGGAATTTCGAGTCGCAACTGGGCTTGGGCGGCCTTCCGGCCGCACCCTACGAAGCCGACAATAGCCGCACGGCGAACCAGCCCAGGCCGATCGCCAGCAACAGCCCGGCGGTCGTGTTGCGAAAGAGCTTTTCCCCAAAATCCTTCGCCAGCCGTAGCGCCAGCAGGCCCAGCCCGGCCAGCACCAGGCCCTCGGCGATGGACGCTCCGCCCAGCACCGCCGCCGCGCTCATCTCGCTCTGTCGCAAGAACACGCCGAAATAGATCCCGTGGAACAGTCCCATGCCCGCCGCCACCAGCCAGCGGGCGCCGGCTTGCGGCAACGCCAGGATTTCCGTCGCGAGATAGGCCACCGTCAGCGCGCCGGCTGATTCCACAAACTTCGGCGGCGGCGCCCAATCGCTCGCCGCCAGCCCCACGGCTCCGGCCGCCTGGGCCGCCAAAAAGGCCGCGCCCATCGCGACAAGCTCCCGCCGGCTCCTTGCCGCCACCGCCAGCGCCAGCACAAACAGCAACTGCGCGGGACCGCCCAACACCCGCCGAGCGCCCGCCAATGCCGTCGAAACGAACGCCTCCAGAGGGGTCAGCGGCCGTAGCCGCACGGTTTCCCGCGTCGAAGCATAGTCAAAGACTTTCTGCTCGGCGTTGTCGCCGCTGACAATGCGCAGGATGTGGACGTGATTGGCGACCGTCGTCTCGGTCAGGCGGCAGTCGACTTCGATCTCCTCGGGCTCCGACGGTAACTCATATTCGGCTTTGCAGACGAAGGCGCCGAGCTCGGCGTCCTCGGCGCAGGTCCCCGATACACGCTTCGCCGGGGCCGAGCGGACGTGGATCTCAAAGCTGTCCAGCAGCGACTGGGTCGGGTTGTCGAGGTGCGAAACCTCGTAGATCGGCAGGCGAACCTCCAACGAAGCCCGCGCGCCCTCCACGCGCAGCTCGCCGCTGGACATGCTCAACACATGTGCGGACGCCGTCGCCGCCGCGACCAACAGCAGTAGCAGCCTCATCGAGAGCCGAACGCGTAGAGCGTCGTGTCCGTCCGCACGTACAGGCGGCCGTCGGCGATCGCCGGAGTGGCCAAGCAGTAGCCCACAAGCTGGTTCACCGCCAGCACTTCCCACTGCTCGCCGGGCTTGATGACGCTGACCGCGCAGGACTGGTCGACCAGATAGATCTTGCCGTCGCCGGCGACCGGCGAGGCCCAGAACTTCTCAATCGATTCCGGGCCGATGCGGGCCAGCTTGTAGGGCTCGCCGATTTTCGGGTCCAGGCTTTGCAGGATGCCGCCGTCCTTGATCAGGTACAGGATGCCTTTGTAGAGCAGCGGCGAGGGCGTGTTGGGCAGCGAACGGGCGTAGCGCCACAGCACGGCGTCGGTGTTGGTCAGGTCGCCGGTGCGGCCGGCCGGCCGAATGGCGACCATGTTGTTAATCGGAGCGCGGCGGGCGGCGTAGAACTCCCAGTCGCGCTCGCCGAGCAGGCCGTCGCCGTCCAGGTCGTGCTCGATCCAGGCTCGCTCGTTCTTCAGGCGCTCGTCGGGGACCTCTTCTTGAGAGAGCAGGCCGTCGCCGTCCTTGTCGTGCTTGGCCAGCACTTCCTGCCAGGACTCGGTTTCCTTGCGCTGGGCCGGGTCGCCGCCGGTCTCCCAGCCGTTGATGTAGACGGTGTCGCCGTCAAAGACCGGCACGCACTTGAGCTGCCACGCCATCTGGCGGACCCACCAGAGCTTTTTGCCGGTCTTCAGGTCATAAGAGATCACCCGGTAGGCGCCGGGAATCACAAGCTGCTCGGGGCCGTCGGAGGGCCGAAACACCCCGGCCGTGCCGTAGCCGCGGGTGACCTCGGAGCGGTCGGCTTTCCAAACCGGCTTGCCGGAATCCTTGTCCACGGCCATCAGGTAGCTGTTGATGTTGTGATCGACGACCAAGATGACCATGCCGTCGGCGAGGATCGGCGAGGATCCGTGGCCGTTGATGTTCTGGAACGGGCCCAGGGGCAGCCGCCAACGCTCCTCGCCGTCGGGGCCGAACGAGATCAAGCCGAAGTCGCCGAAGAAAGAGTAGACGTTCTTGCCGTCGGTGACAGGGCTGGGCGAGGCGGGGCCGTGAGTCTTGTTGAAAATCTCCTGGCGCGGCCGGGGAACCTCGCGCCGCCACAGGATGCGGCCGTCGGCGCGGTCCAGGCTCATCACGAACAGCTTGTCGTCCTCAACCGCCGTGAGGAAGATGCGGTCCTCGCTGAGCGCGGGCGATGAGGCGCCGCCGGGGACGGCGGTTTTCCAGACAACGTTCTTGTCGGGGCCGAGCTGGGTGGGCAGGTTCTCGGTCTCCACTACGCCGGTTCCGCCGGGGCCGCGATACTGCGGCCAGTCGCCCGCTGTCAGCGGCAGAACAAAAAAGAGCAGCGCAAGGCCGGCTGTTGTTCGTTGAGCTTGCAAACGCATCCTGTTTCTCACGACGCGAAGAGCGCGCGTTGGCAGTCAGGATAGCGCGAATGGCCGCTTGGCGCCGCTAGGACGCGTTAACACTATTACGCCAAGATGTTTTACAAAGGACTCATGGAGATCACTGCCGAGCAGTACGCCCGGATCGAGCCGGTGTTGCCGCGCCAG
>CAYOPA010000364.1:0-5727 GCA_964405625.1 uncultured Bryobacterales bacterium | reverse complement strand
TCAGGATCGGCGGTCCGTCCTGCTGGAAGCGCGTGCCCTGGTAGACCGCCGGCAGGAAGCCCGCCGACCAGTTCTTTGGCCCTCCGTTGAGCGGCGCCTCGGTGTCGAGAACCACAAACGTCGGCAGATTATTGTTCGCCGCGCCCAGCCCGTAGGTCACCCAGGCGCCCAGCGAGGGACGACCAGCCAGGATCGAGCCGGTATTCATCTGGCAGACCGAACCAACGTGGTTGAGCCCGTCCGCCCAGCAGGAGCGGATGACAGCTAAGTCGTCGACGTGCTCGGCGACGTGCTTGTACCAGTCGGACACCCACAACCCGCTCTGGCCGTGTTGCGCCCACTGGCGCTGGTCGGCCATCACGGTGTTGCCGGCCGTGCCCATGGCCGTGATCTTGGGAGGGTCGAACGATTCGGGAACTTCCTGGCCGTCGAGCTTGCGGATCAGCGGCTTGGGATCAAATGTGTCCAGGTGGCTGGCGCCGCCCTCCATGAACAGCCAGATGACGCTCTTGGCTGTCGGCTTGTGGTGCGGCTCCTTGGGCGCGAGCATGTTTTCCGCCGCGCCGAGGCCGCTCTCGCCCAGCAGCGAGCCGAACGCCAGCGCGCCCAGACCGCTGCCGGCGCGCGACAGGAAGCTGCGACGCGTGGAAGCGGGGAGCGCGTGAGCTGGAATTTTGATCGCCATGGCTTAGTGCACGTACACAAACTCGTTGGAATTCATCAGCGCGTGGCAGAAGTCCACCAGCGCCGCCGCCGCCGCCGGGTCCACGGCCGACAGATCCGCCTCGGGCAAGGCCAGCGGTTCGCTCGCCGTCTGCCGTTTGGCGATCACTTCACGCTGCTTTTCAAAGAAGGTCAGCGCGGCGTCCTTCTCAAATCCGTCCGGCGTGCGGTTGTACGCCAGCAAGTAGGCTTGCTCGACCTGGCGCAGACGGTCGTCGCCGGCTTCGCCCAGCACCCGGCCGGCAAAAGCGCGCGCCCACTCGATCGTCTGCTCGTCGTTGAGCAGCGCCAGCGCCTGCGGGGCGGTGATGGTCACGTTGCGGCGGGCGCAGGACTCATGCGTGTCCGGCATGTCGAACGCCTCCATCATCGGGAAGCGGGCGTTGCGCCGCACGAAGATGTAGATGCTGCGGCGGTTCTGCTCCTCCGGGTCGAGCGTGGAGTCCCAACCGCCGCGAGGGATCGGCATCCCGTGAGGCAGCGGCGGCATCACGCTGGGGCCGCCGACCGCCGGGTTGAGCTTGCCTGCAACGGCCAACATCGAGTCCCGAATCACCTCGCCCTCCAGCCGATGCGGCGGGAAGCGCCACAGCAGCCGGTTGAACGGGTCCTTCTTGGCGCCAATCTCGGTCTGCTTGGCCGCCTGCCGGTAGGTTTGGGAGGTCATGATCAGGCGGTGCATGTGCTTAACGGACCAGCCGTTTTCGACGAACTCCGCCGATAGCCAGTCCAGCAGCTCCGGGTGCGTCGGCCGCTCGCCCATCTTGCCGAAATCGCTCGGGGTGCCGACGATCCCCTGTCCGAAGTGGTAATGCCAGATGCGATTGGCCATCACGCGCGCCGGCAGCGGGTTGGACGGATCCGACAGCCACTTGGCCAGCGCCGTGCGGCGGCCGGTGGAGCCCAAGTCCTCGCGAGCGGCGACCGGCGCCGGCCCCGGCGAGAGGATTGTCAGAAAACCCGGCTCGACCTCTTCTTGAGGCACGGCGTAGTTGGCCAGCCCCAGCACATGCGTCGGCGGAGCTTCGGTTCCCAGATCGCGCACACCCACCCCGATCGGCGCCTCGCCCGGGTGCAAGTCTTCAAACTTCGCCAGCTCCGCCTGAAGCTCGTCCCAGCGTTCCTTGTTGGGCCCATTGAGCTTCTTGTGCATCGTCGGCTGGCCAAGCCCGAACTGCCAGTTGTGCTTGTGCATCATCTGGCGTTCAAAGGGAGTGAGTTCATCGACGGGCTTGAGCGCCGCCGCTTTGGTCAGATCGGTGCGCTTGCTCCTCAGATGCCCTTCGCGCTCGAGACGCGCGTCGGCCAGCAGCACGTCCATTTCGGCGCGAATGTCGGCCGTAGCCGTCTCCCACTCAGCCAGCTTGCGGTTGTACGTCGCAAGCTCCTCGCCGGTCAGCATCACAACGCGGTCGTCTTCCGCCGTGTGCGCAAAGAATGCCTGCAAGCGGTAGTAGTCCTTTTGCAGGATCGAGTCGAACTTATGGTCGTGGCACTTGGCGCAGCCCACCGTCAGCCCCAGGAAGGTCGAGGCGACGGCGTCTGTGACATCCTGCAATTGCTCGGCGCGGCGCTGCTGTAAGTTGGCCGCGTTGGACTCGTCGGGATAGTGGCGGTGGAAGCCGGTCGCCACCCGCGCCCACGGGTCGCCGGGAAACATCTCGTCGCCGGCGATCTGCTCGGTCACGAAACGATCGTACGGCTTGTCGGAATTAAAGCTGTTGATCACGTAGTCGCGATAGCGCCAGGCGTGCGGCCGCGTCTCATCGGACTTGAACCCGTTGGACTCGGCGTAGCGGGCCAGATCGAGCCAATGCCGCGCCCAGCGCTCGCCGTATTGCGGCGAGGCGAGCAGGCGGTCAATCACCTTGTCAAAAGCGTCCGGCGAGCTGTCAGAGAGAAAAGCCTCCACCTCGGACGGCGTCGGCGGCAGCCCGGTCAGGTCGAACGTCGCGCGCCGCAGCAGCGTCACCTTGTCGGCGGGCTCGTTCAACGACAGTTCCTTGGCCGCCAGCTTGGCTGTGATGAAGGCGTCGACCGGATGCGCTTGGTCAACGGCGGGCGCCGGCTCCCTCTGGATTGGCTGAAAGGCCCACCATGAACGGTCCTTTTCGCTAAAAGGGTTCTCAGCCTTGGGCGGCTCGGCGGCCAGCGGAACGGCGCAGGCCAGGATGAGCGCATAGGATCGCAAGTCGTTGAGAAGACGCATGGATAGTCGATGGACGCACGAAGTCCGCTCATACTATCGGACACCTAGCCGCCGTAGTCAATGCTTTCAGGGGTATTTTCAAAGAAAAACCCGTGCGGGGCGCGGCGCACGAGGTGAAGAGGCGGCCTACCAACGGCCTCGATGCCTCGGGTGCGGACAGCGGTCGAAGTGGCGAAACTCCGGCCGGTAGTGGACGTGCCGGTGACGGTGGCGGCAGCGCCGTTCGCAGTACCGGTGAGCGCGCCGGCCGTCGTAATAGCCGTCACGATAGTAAGCCACTCCGGGATCCCGCTGGAACACGAAGCCGCCGCGAGGGCCGTACGCCTCCACGGATATCCATCCGCGGTTGGGCTCGAAGTAGTGTCCACAGCCGTGTCGGTGCCTGTGACCCGCCATCAACGGCGTCGCCACCAACAGACCGGCCAACAGGAGCAGGGGAAAAGATCTACGCATCGTTGCACCTCCGTTACACCACCGCAGTGAGCAAATGAGGCGCCATACGCAATAATTCCTTATTTACAATTACTTAACGTCATGCAAAACAACGCAGAGCGGTTGTGTTCGGCCGCCCGTGGTGGTGGTTGCACCACCGAGCCGAGCGTCGACCACCAGACTGGGCGCTCCGTCGGCCGAACGGGCGCCCCCAAGGCGGCCCGACGCCGCGTCGTGATCCTGCTAGGATCTCAGATAAGTGGTAGGCCGCATCACAAAAGCGTTTGGGGCCGGCTGGGAGGAGATGGCGCGCTTCGTACCGCGTCTGCTGTCCATCCTGCGTCAGCTTTGGCTGGAAGTCATCGGGTTCGTCTTCTTCGCGCTGGCGCTGTTCTTCGTGATGAGCGCCAATGGCGTGGTGCAGAGCTTCCAACGGCTCGACACCAATCCCGACGCGCTGCCGAAGTTGCTGCTGGCATTGGCCTTCACCGCCATGTTCGGGTGGTTTGGATGGAGCTCGTTTCGCCGGGCCAAGCGGACCTCGAAAGACCGTGACGCCGACAACGCCGTGTAACTCTGGCCCCTGTGTTCCATGCTTGAAGACGCGCTCGCCCGCTACGGCTACGTCGTCCTGTTCATCGGCAGCGGGCTGGAAGGCGATGCGGTCCTGGGCGCCGCGGCGTTCTTGGCCCAGCAGGGCAAGCTGAACCCTCTTTGGACCTACCTCATCGCGGTGGCCGGCAGCGCGACGGCCGGTGAAGTCTCGTTCCGGCTGGGACGCCGCCACGGCGCCGGCTGGATTGAGGAGCGCGCCGGCGACAGCCCCAATATCGGGCGCGTGCAGCGCTGGATCGCCGAGCGCGGCCGCCTGCTGGTCTTCTTCTCACGCTTCCTGTGGGGCCTGCGGCTGACGATCCCGGCGGTGTGCGGCGCCTCCAGAATGCCGTCGGTGCGGTTCAGCGTGTGGAACCTGACGGGAGCGGCCGTGTGGGCGGCGGTCGTGGGCGCGGGAGCCTACTTCTTCGGCGCGCTGCTGGAGCGGCTGTGGGACGACTATTCGCAGCACCTGGGGCTGGTCGCTTCCGGCGTCTTCATCCTGCTGTTCTCGATTTATCTGTGGCGCGGCGATCAGCTCGCCTGGGGCGTCATCGTCAAGCCCATCCAGGAAAAGCGCAAGGCCCGCCGGCACGACGGCGCCCGCGTCTATGCGATTGAGGCGTCGCCGGTGGGCGAGGCGCACCCCGGCCCCAGCCTCGACAGCGTCTTCCAGCGAGAGTACGATTTTACCGGCGGCGAGGATTGGTTCTCCCGCAACGTCCCGGTCTGGAAGCGCGCGCTGGAGCCGTTGCAAGGGCGTCCGGGGCTGCGCTATTTGGAGATCGGGAGCGCCGAGGGCCGCTCGCTGATCTGGCTGTTTGAAAACGTCCTGACCGACCCGTCATGCCAAGCCGTTTGCATTGACCCGTTCCACCACGGGCCCGGCTCTCGTGGAAACGAAGGCGAGGTGATCGACGCGTTTCTCGCGAACATCGGCAAGGCGGGCGTGGAGAAGCAGGTGACGGTCATCCGAGGCTATTCGGAGATCGAGCTGCGGAAACTGCGCCTGGACGAGCCGTTTGACCTGATCTACGTGGACGGCAACCACCGCGCCAAGCCGGTGTTGGAGGATTTGGTGCTGGCCTGGCGACTGCTCAAACCCGAGGGCCTGCTGATCGCCGCCGGCTACGAGTGGATGCCGGACGCTGACCTGGCCGACCGACCGATGATGGCGATCGATTTCTTTGTGAAGGCGTATGAGGAAGAGCTGGAGGTCGTCCACCGGCGCTATCAGGTGATTTTGCGGAAAGCGTCAGCGGAAAAGCTAGAGCGGCTGGCGAAGCACTGAAGGGCACAAGCAGACCCCACCGCGGCCACAGCCCAGGACATGAGCCCGAGGAAGCTCAACACTAGCATCGGCCCGTTGGCCTGACAGAAGTTGCGAACGACTCGCGCAGCTTCCGTGGAATGCGCTGACTGGAAAAACCGGGACAGCCTCGCGTGCTTCGGCCATCGGGTTCGCTGATCGCAGTAAGTCTCGTTGACTGAATTAGATACGAATCGTCGATGGTGGAACTGGGCATTGGCGCGACGACCTTGACCCAATCGAACCAGCAAGTTTGCGAGGAATTCACCAACAGCTCCCCCCGCTTTCCCTCGGTTGTCCCCGAGCCCGGAGTCGAATTTTCCTTATCGTTGCTAGATGCTCCTGGTGTATTCTATTCCCAACAAAATGTCAGCGCTATTCATTAGCTACAGTCGTACGACTGAGGGTACTTGATTAGCGGCCGGAAGCGGGAACGGAGGCCCGCGCCGGGCTGGGGTCG
>CAYOPA010000363.1:0-5742 GCA_964405625.1 uncultured Bryobacterales bacterium | reverse complement strand
GTTCGTTGCCGATCCTGGCGCCGCGAGGCAAGATTCTGGACCGCGACGGCCGCATCCTGGTCGACAACTGGCCCAGCTTCAAGGTCATGATCTCACGCACGCAGCTCAACGACGACCATCTGCCGTTGGTCGCCGAGGGCTTGCAAATTCCCTACGACCGGCTGCAAGCCAGGTTGCGGGATCTGGAGGGCTCGCCTGACTACCAGCGTGTGATTCTCAAGGAGAATCTGACGCACGAGGAGGTCGCCTTTATCGAATCGCACCGGGCCGAGCTGGGCGAGCTGGAGCTGCTGCGCTCGCCGCGCCGGCTCTATCCCAAACAGGGCTTGGCGGCGCACGTCACCGGATACGTGGGCGAGATCAGCGAGCAGGAGCTTGACCAGGAGGAGTTCGTGCTCTACGAGTCCGGCGCCGAGGTGGGTAAGGCGGGCGTGGAACGGCAGTACAACGATTCGCTCAGCGGCGTCGACGGTCGCCGGATGGTGCTGGTCGACAGCCGCTCGCGGCGCGTGCGCGATCTTGATCTGGTCGAAGCCAAGCCGGGCCGGACGATCCGGCTCACCCTTGACCTGGACTTGCAAGCGGTCGCCGAGCTTGCGCTGGAGGGCCGCACCGGCGGCGTGGTCGCGCTTGACCCGCGTACCGGCGAGATCCTGGCCATGGCCAGCGCGCCGGCCTACGACATCAACCGGTTTGTCGGCGGCATCAGCGCCCAGGATTGGCGCGACGTGCTCGGCGATCCCGATAAGCCCCTGTTAAATCGCCCGATCCAGGCGCAACTGGCCCCCGGCTCGATCTTTAAGCCGATCATCGCCTGGGCGGCGTTGGCCGAAGGCGTGGTGGACCCGGGCTTCCAGGTGCATTGCAGCGGCGGAGCGTCCTTCTACGGGCGATACTTCCGCTGCCACCGCGCCGGCGGGCACGGCTGGGTCGATCTGGAATCGGCCATGGCCAAGTCCTGCGACGTGTACTTCTATAACTTGGGCAAGGACTTGGGCATTGAGCGGATCGCGCAGTACGCGGAGATGGCCGGGCTGGGCAAGCCGACCGGCGTCGATATGCCGCACGAGCAGGCCGGGCTGGTGCCGTCGGCGAGTTGGAAGGCTCGCTTCTTTCGCGACCGTTGGTACGTCGGCGAGACCATCTCGGTCTCGATCGGACAGGGAGCCCTGACCATGACGCCGCTGCAGGCCGCGCACTCGATCGGCGGGCTGGCGGTAGGCGGGGTCTGGCACAAGCCGCACTTGCTGCCGTATGACGAGCTGGCCCGGATCTACCCCGACGCCGCGCCGCCGGAGCCCCGTCGCGCTCCCGTCAGTCCCGCGCACCTGCGGGCTCTGCAGCGAGGCCTGTGGGGCGTGGTCAACAGCGGCGAGGGCACCGGCGGCCGCGCCCACTTGAAGTCGGTGGAGGTTTGCGGCAAGACCGGCAGCGCCCAGCGCGTGTCCCGCAACTTTGCGATGAGCAGCGACGACCCGCGGCTGCTCGACGACGCTTGGTTCGTGGGCTTCGCGCCCTGCCGCGATCCGGAGATTGTCGTGGCCGCGCTCTACGAGAATGGCGAGCACGGCTATCTGGCCGCGCCGATCGTGCGCGATGTGATCAAGGCCTATTTTGATAAGCGCCAGCGCTTGGAGTGGGCCTCCGGCGCGGGTCGGACCGGCGAGCGGCGACCCTCCACTGCTTTGGCGGAGGGCTCGCGATGAAGTCCGAACGTTCCGCTCTAAGAGATTTCGACTGGCCGCTGCTGCTGCTGGCGCTGGCGCTGGGAACGCTTGGCGTGCTGGAGATTTACAGCGCCACCCGCGCCACGCAGTGGCAAGACGCCCACCTGAGGCAGATTATCTGGCTGGTTCTGGGGGTGGCCGTCTTTTGGTTCGCCTCCAGCGTGGACTACCGCTGGCTGGTCGGCCAGGCGCCGGTGTTTTATGTCGCGGCCATGTTGGGCTTGGTCGCCGTGTTGCTGTTTGCCCCGTCTGTCAACGGGGCGCGCCGCTGGCTGCCGCTGCCCGGTCTGCCGGACTTGCAGGTCTCCGAGCTGGTCAAGATAGTGCTCGTGTTGCTGATCGGCCGATTCTTCGCCGAGACGCCCCGCGGCGGACTCTCATTGGGGATGATCGCCCGGGTCGGCGCGATGTTCGCGTTGCCGGTTGTGCTGGTAATGAAGCAGCCGGACCTGAGCACCGCTCTGAGCTACCTGCCGGTGCTGGGCGTCGGCATCTTTCTTGGCGGCCTGCGGTGGCGTTGGGTGCTGGCGACGGCGATTCTAGCGGTCATCATCGCTCCGATCGGCTGGCGCTCCATGGCGCCCTATCAGAAGGAGCGTCTGACGGCCTTCATGGAGCCTGAAAAGGATCCGCGGGGCAAAGGCTACCAATCGCTGCAATCCAAGATCGCTGTCGGCTCGGGCGGGCTGTGGGGGCAGGGCTTCGCCAGCGGGGCCCAGACGCAGTTGCGCTTCTTGCCCGAAGCCCACACCGATTTCGTCTTCGCCTCGTTTGCCGAAGAGACCGGATTTGTGGGCGTGCTGGTCGCTCTGATGCTGTACTTTGCAGTTTTGATGAAGATCGTGCACAATGCCCAGACAGCCGCCGATGCGGCGGGCGCACAGATCTGCATGGGGGTTGCTGCGCTATTGTTGTTTCATGTCACGGTCAACGTGGGCATGGTCGTCAACCGGCTGCCGGTGACCGGGCTGCCGTTGCCGTTGATGAGTTACGGGGGATCGAGCCTTCTGTCAACGTTCGCGTTGCTGGGTTTGGTCAACAATGTACGGATGAGACGGTTCGCCAACTAGGGCGGCGCCGAGGCAAAGAGTTTTCGACTTGGGCCTGAAACGGCCGAGTCCGAGTGTTGCGGTTTGCTGTGAGGGGCTCGGTCGCCGGTGGAGGCGACGGGCGGCCTGCCGGCTGTCGGCGTTTGAGCGGGATGCGGTCCAGCGCTCCGTCGGCGTGCAGGGTTTGTTTAGGTTGGCGCCGGGCGACTTATGGACGTCCGGGATGGAGCGCGAGGAGGCGGCGAAGTCAGCCGCTGTTTGGCGCAAGATCATGCCAACCGTTGGAAGCCGGTCTTGGCCGTCGCGGCCCTCCCAGCCAAAGGGAGGTTTGCGTGTCAAAAGAATTAGTCGTTTCAGCCAACAGGCATGAGACGCGCGTGGCGCTTCTGGACGACGACAAGCTCGTCGAGCTTTCCATCGAACGAATCACCGAGCACGCCCTGGCGGGCAGCGTCTACAAGGGACGCGTCAGCCGCGTATTGCCCGGCATGCAGTCGGCCTTTGTCAAGGTCGGCCTCGAACGGGACGCTTTTCTGTACGTCTCCGACGTCATCGACGAGACGTCCGATCTCGAGGAAGGCGTCCTCGACGAGCCCGAGGACAGCGTCGTCATCGAAGCCGCCGCGGCGGACCCCGAGCCTGTGCGCAAGGCGCGCAAGGCCGAGGAGGCGCCCGAACCGGAGCGCCCGGTCGTCCGCGAGCGGCGCGGCCGGCGCTCCCGGCGCCGCCGGCGGGACCGCAAGGATGACACCTTGCTGCCGGAGTCGAAGTTCGCCGCGGTGGATGACGCTCCTCGCAAGGCGGCCAAGTCGGCGCTCGTTCCCGATGAAGTCGCGCTCGCCGATGACGAGGATGATGACTTCGGATTGACGCCATTGCCGGGCGAGTCATTGGCCAAATATAGTCGGACGACCGGCGAACCCGAGGTTGAGGTTGAGCTCGATGAGGACGAGCACCAACCGCTGGCGACCGGCGTTTCCCGCTTTGACGACCCCTCTGATGACGCCGAGGACGAAGACGAAGAGCCCGATGAGTCGGCCAACGGCATCGCCGCGCGCTACGACGAGGACCACGAAGAGCAGGACGCCGGCTACGACGAGGACAAGGACGAGGAAGACGACGAAACGGACTCGCCGGAGGTCGCCGCCGAGGAGGACGACGAGCCGTCCCGCCCCGACGAAGGCGACGAGCCCGAAAACCCGGACCAGGAACTGGAGGTTGAGCCCTACGACGACAAACCGTCAGACGGCGACGATCCCACCGGCCTTCCCAGGAAGAGCTTGTTCGAGCCGGGCGTCGACCTGGACGAAGGCGAAGAGAAAGTAGTCGCCGCTCCGTCCGCCCCCGAGGCGACGCAGGAGGCGGCCGTGCTGGACCCGCGCGAGGACCGGCAATTGCGCCGGGGCCGCCGAGGACGCCGACGAGGGCGCCGCCGGGGCGGACGCGGCGACCAGGATCGCGACCAGGATCGCGACCAGGATCGCGCCGCCGAGCCATCGGACGCGAAATCCGAGCGACCGCACGAGCAGCCCGGCGAGCCCGAGGTGATCGACGAGTTGGGCGAGCCCGAAGAAAGGCCCGCGAGCGAGGAGCGCGACGAAAAGCCCCAGCGCGCCGAGCGGGGCGAGAGGCCGGAGCGCGCCGAGAAGAGTGAGCGCTCCGGGCGTTCCGGCAGGCCCGAGCGCGGCGCGGGCAATGAGAGCGATGTTCGCATCTCCGACCTGCTCAAGCCCGGCCAGGAGCTGATCGTCCAGATCGCCAAGGAGCCCTTGGGCAAGAAGGGCGCCCGCATCACCACGCACATCGCGCTGCCCGGCCGGCACTTGGTCTACATGCCGAACTCGCCGCACGTGGGCGTCTCACGCAAAATCGGCTCCGACGCCGAGCGCGCCCGCCTGCGCAGAGTCATCAAGGCCAACATGGAGGGCATTCCCGGCGGCTTTATCGTCCGCACGGCCGGCGCCGGCGCCAGCGATGAGGACCTGGCCGACGATATGCGCTTCCTGGCCAACCTGTGGAGCACGATTCAGGAAAAGGCCGAGCGCATGCCCGCGCCGGCGCTGCTGCATCAGGATCTCGATGTGGTCGAGCGCATCCTGCGCGACCAGTTGGGTCAAAACTTCAAATCGATCTGGGTCGACTCCGAGGAGCACTACGAATCGATTCTGCGCTTCGTCGAGCGCTTCCAGCCCGATCTGGTCGGCAAGGTCAAGCTCTACACCCGCTCCAAGCCGATCTTTGACGAGTTCAACATCACCCCGGAGATTGAGAAGGCGCTACGGCCCAAGGTCTGGCTCAAGTCCGGCGGCTACATCGTCATCAACCAGACCGAGGCGCTGGTGGCGATCGATATCAATACGGGCAAGTACGTCGGCAAGTCCGACCGCCTGGAAGACACCATCACCAAGACAAACCTCGAGGCGGTGGAAGAGATCGTGCGGCAGATGCGCCTTCGCGATCTGGGCGGCATCATCGTCGTCGATTTCATCGACATGGACGACAAGACCAATCGCAAGAAGGTCTTGCTGGCTCTCGAAAAGGAGCTGCGCCGCGACCGGGCGCCGTCGAAGGCCCTGCAATTCAACGACTTCGGTCTGGTGGCGATCACCCGCAAGCGGGTCAAGCAGTCGCTGGAGCGCAGCCTCTGCTCGCCGTGTCCGGCCTGTGAGGGTTCGGGTTTGGTCAAGTCCACCACGTCGGTGATCCTCGACATTTTGGAGCAGGCCCGCCGTTTGGCGCCGAAGGTCAAGGGCAAGAAGGACCTGATCCTGCGCGTAAACCCCGACGTGGCCCGGGCGCTGAAGTCGCGCGACAACACCTTCTTGCAAGAGCTTGAGGAAGCGTTGGGGGCGCATGTGTTGGTGCGGAGCGATGTGTCGCTGCACCGCGAGAACTTTGACGTGACCTGACGCTCGGGGCTGGGGCGGCCCCTCGGGGGAGAGGTGGCGCGGGCGCCTACGCCTGCC
>CAYOPA010000362.1:0-5750 GCA_964405625.1 uncultured Bryobacterales bacterium | reverse complement strand
GGCGACCCAGACGCGGCCCTCGGCGTCGCAGGCCAGTGACGGGTAAGCCTCGTAGCGCGGCGTGTCAGCGACGGCGATCAACTCGCCCCAGCCGTCCTGGCCGTGGCCGCGCATCATGATGTCGTAATCGTCGCGGTCGTAGGTGTCCCAGGCGACCCAGACGCGGCCCTGGCCGTCCGCTGCGATGGCAGGGTTCCAATCATCCTTGGGAGAGGCGGAGACCGTCTGCTCGGGCGACCAGCGCTCGCCGTCCCAGCGCCGCGCCAGGATGTCGGATTGGCCGTTGCGGAAGCCCTGCCACGTCAGCCAGACGCTGTTGTTCGAGTCCAGCGCCAGGGCTTGGTGGATGTCCGGCCCGGCGGTGGAGGTCAGCCGCTCCGGGCGGCCCCAGCGGCCGTTCTCATTGCGGCGCGCCCAGAGGTCGAAGTTGCCGTCCTTCTGGTCCGACCAGACGGCCCACGCGCCGCCGCGGCCGTCGGAGGCGAGCCGCACCAGATAGATGTCGGAGGCGCCCGTGATCTCCTCCACCGGCCCCCACGCTTCGCCGTCGTAGTGGCGAACCAGGACGCGGTTGGACCAGTCGCGATACCCGACCCACGCCACCCACCAGCCGCCTTGCCCGTCGGCGGCCACGTCCGCAAAGCCGTTCTGGTAGGCGTCCTCGGAGACGGGATCGGCCGACGCGGCGCGTTCGACCGAGACGGCTCCATTGAGAAACAGCTTGCGCTCGCCGGCGGGGATATCGCCGACTCGAAACTCGATCGGCCCCGGACTGGTGTTGAGATTGACGCGAGCGTCGGGGCCGCCCTCGACCGTCAGGAACAGTCCCGGCAGGTAGAGATAATCCGGGACCGGCGTCGAGGGCTCGGCCTCCCAGTTGCGGTACTTGAACTTCACGCCCGGCGTTGTCGCCAGGGTCCAACTGGTTCCGTCGATCCGGTCCGCGCCGCGCGGCCGCCAGCTTCGCAGTCCAGCGACCTCCCCCGCCGAAACTTCCACGGAGCCGCTCCACGATCGCGGCTCCGCGTCGGTCAAACCGAAACGAACCAGGAACGAGGCCGGCTCCTGACTCAACAGGGGAGCGGCGAGAGCCAGACAAAGCAGGGTAATGCGCAACATGGAGTAGTCATCGTTAGCAGGCTGAAAATCGTCAGGGGCCGGTCCGAAAACCGGCCCCTGACTTAACATCAAAATCCGATACGGGCGCCGACGCGGAAGAAGCGTTGGTCATTGCCCTCGCGGCCGGTGTTTTGCACCGATCCGATCAGGCCGAAGTTGCCCGACGCCACATCGGCGTTGGGGTTGCCGAAGTGGGGGGTGTTAGTCACATTGAAAGCCTCGCCGCGGATCTGCACGCTGAAACGCTCGTTAATGTCGATGCGCCGGAACACACCCATATCGAGGTTAATCAGCCCCGGCGAACGCAACACACCAGTGCCGCAGGTGCCGAAGCGCGCCAGGTTCGGATCGACTTGGTTCGGGTTGGCCAGATTGGAGCGATCCCACCACTGGGTCCGCTCGCCGATCTTCGCTACCGGGCCGAGGCAATCCGCGAACTGGCCCGATCCCGGCGCGTTGAGCGTGGTTCCCGGAGCGACGGGGGTGATCGGCGTGCCGGTGCTAAAGCGTGACAGAGCGTTGACCTGCCAGCCTCCGAGCAGGGCCGCCGCGACGCCGCTCCGCGCCATCGCCTTGCCCTTGCCGAACGGCAGCTCGAAAACGCCGCTGATGACGGCGTTGTGGCGCACGTCGAGCGGCGTCGGGCCGTAGTTCTTGTCCCAGTAGGCGGGATGATGGACGCGCGGCCCGGCGGTGGATGCCTCGGCGGTGAAGCCTCGCGAGTGCGCCCAGGTGTAGGATGCCTGCACCTGATAGCCGGCGTTGAAGCGGCGCTGGGCCCGCACCTGCATCGAGTCGTACTTCGGCGTGCCGAGATGCCCGATAAAGGTGGTGGACGCGTTGCGGCCGAAGCGCTGAACGAGCTGCTGGCTGGCCTGACCTCCGCCCAGATCGCCCCAGTTGGCGTTGAGAAAAGAGGTCTGCCGCACCGAGCGCGTCGCCACGTAGCCGGCTGAGACGAGCCATTGGTTGAGCTGCTTTTCCAGCGTGTAGTTCCACGACTGCACGTAGCCCCGGTTGAAATTTTCGTCGGCGGTGATAAAGGCCGCCGTCAACGGCAACGGCAGGCGCTCCTGCTCGGGGACGATCTCAGTTGGCGGCAACCCCTGGTCGAGTGTCGTGGAGTAGGACCACGTCGTGTCAAAAGCGAGGTTCTGCACGAACTGGATCGGATAGTTGGCCCGCAGGTCCCGCGCCAGGCTGAACGGGTCGTAGGTGATGCCGTATCCGGCTCGCATCACCATTGTGTTGGTCATGCGCCAAGCCAGACCCACGCGCGGGGCGAACAGGCTCCTGCTCTGGGGCAGCCCGCAGTTGACCGGCGTCGAGCCGAGCCCGCACAGGATCGACTCGTTGGTATTGAAGTCATAGCGCTCCAGGCCGCGGTCCAACCGGCGCGGGAAAGGATAAAACTCCCAGCGCAGGCCATAGGAGAGTGTCAGGCGCGGCGTGGCCTGCCAGCGGTCGCGCAGGTACATGCTGTAAAACGTGGCCCGCGTGTTGTATTCATCCACGGACAGCACGTTGCGGCCCGCTTCGCGCGCCGTACCCAGCAGCACGGAAGCGATCGAGTTGTAGTCGTTGGCGGCCGGACCGCCGCGCAGCGTGGTGGTGGAGTTACGGAACAGGAACCCGCCCGCCGGGCCGCCGACCGCGCCGGCCGCGTTGGCCACGCCTTGATTGATGTGGAGCTGGTAGATATCCGCGCCGAAGCGAACGTCATGCGAACCCTTCGTCCAGTTGCCGTTGGCGACGTATTGATATTGATAGTCGTTGCCGAAGAACGGAGAGTTATTGCCGTTTCCCAGTAACGCGAAACCGTCAATCGGCATGCGTCCCAGACCGCCGGCGAATGTCGTCGTTCCATTCGTGCCTGGGATTCCCAGGATGTCGCGGCCGACGTTGGTCTCCATATCGGGGAACAGCGCGTTCGTGTCGAGCAACATGGCGCCGAAGTAGCCGTCGAAGATCAGGTTCGACTTCGCCACGTACGTTGTCGAAATGGTGCCGGAGTAGGTGCCGCCGTAGCCCTCGCCGGGCCGCGAGTCGGTCGGATGGACTGCCGGGCCGGCCAGAATGCCGAACGCCGGCGGGTTGTCGGTCTTGTAGTACAAGTAGCTCAACCGCATGAAGGAGGTCCACTTGTCTGTCAGGTTGAAGTTGGCCTTGGAGTCGATCTGGTCGCGATCGTATTCGTAGTTGATGCCGGCCAGATAGTTCAGGTTGATGCCGAGGCCTCCCTGTCCGGGTTGGTTGGGCAGGGGCCAGTCGGGTAGGTCCAAAATCCGTCGCGAGGGGCCCGAAAAGCGGGACAGCGGGATCTGATTGTTCGGAAAAGCCGTTCGGTCGCGGGCGTAAGCGTTGGGGCTGGCCGGGTTGAAAGCGGCGCCCGAGAAGGGGTCATAGATCGGCGTGGGCGAGCCCGACAGGTCGCCGACCCGCATGGCGGCGGTGGGCACGTCAAGAAAGCGTTGTGCGTTCTGCCGCTCGGAGGTCCGCTCGTAGCTGACGAAGAAGAACGCCTTGTTTTTCTTAATGGGACCGCCGATCGTGCCGCCGCCCTGGTTGTAGATGTACTTGGGCATGCGGTCGGAGCGGTCGCTGAAGTAGGGGTAGGCGCTCAGCTTGTGGTTGAAGTGGTAGACGTACGCTGAGCCGTGCACCTCGTTCGTCCCGGACTTGATCTGAAGATTAATCGCGGCGCCGCCGGCCAGCCCCTGCTCGGCGTCAAACGAATTCGTCACGACGTTGACGACTTCAATGGCTTCGAGCGTCGGGTTGATGCCCGTCATGTGCGGCAGATTCGGGTTGTAGGCCGTCACGCCGTCAATGCGGACGTTGTTGTTCATGTCGCTGGTACCGTTGACGGAATAGCGCACCGAGCGGGTCGGGTTAGCGGGCACGGAGTGGGCGTTGCGCGGCGTCGAAAAGCCCGGCAGGGTTCCCAGCAGCATCTGGTAGTTGCGGCCCAGCGGCACGGGCACGTTTTCGAGCGCCTTCTTGTCGATCTCATGGCGAACCTCGGCGCGGTCGGTCTGGAGCTGCACGGAGCTGGTTTCCACCGTCACCTGCTCGCTGACCTGCCCGATCTGCATCTGGACGTCCGCGCGGGTGAGGTTGTTGACTGAAACCTCCACCCCGCTGCGCGTGGAGGTACGGAAGCCGTCGGTCTGCACTTGCACCGTGTAGTTGCCGCTGGGAAGCGTGTTAAAGCGGTAGATGCCGACCTCGTTGGTTTGCGCTTCGCGCGCCGCGCCGGTCTGCTCATGGGTAATGGAGACCATCGCGCCGGGAATAGCGCCGCCGGACTCGTCGGTCACGTTACCGATGAGCCCGCCGTAGAGTATCTGCGCCGTCGCCTGGGCAGGCGATAGGGCCAGCAGAAGGATAAAGAGGGCAACAGGCGCCCCCGTTCCCAGAGACCGAGATGTGCTTTGCGAGGACATGATCAAAGACTCCTGGCGGCGGGCCACTCCCGCTCAGCCGGTTATTCCGGCCACCGGTAGAATAAACCAGGTTCGATATTGGTGCAACCAAACTGCCGGCCTTTCGCTGAGCGGCTCCATCCGACCGCTAAATCGCATCACGGAGACAGCCGATGAGCCTACAGGTGGCTCGTCAAGTGTTCACTTTTCCGCCCGGCGGTGCGGTCTTATTCGCGGCGGCCCTCTTGCTGGCCCTTGGATCCTCGGCGCTTGCCCAGGAGCCGGCCGGCGGCATCCTCGACCTCAGCCTGGAGGACTTGCTCAACGTGGAGGTGACCTCGGTGTCGCGGCGCGCTCAGGCGTTGCGCGACGCCCCTTCGGCGATCCACGTGGCGACCGCCGAGGATATCCGGCGCACCGGGGCCACGTCGATCCCGGAGGCGCTGCGGATTGTTCCCGGCGTGCAGGTCAGCCAGTTGGACTCCAGCCGCTGGGCGGTCAGCATTCGGGGCTTCAACAATCGCTTCAACGACAAGTTGCTGGTGATGATCGACGGCCGCAGTGTCTACACGCCGGTCTTCTCGGGCGTGTATTGGGAAGCGCAGGACATCATGATCGAGGACATCGAGCGGATCGAGGTCATCCGCGGTCCCGGCGGGGCCATGTGGGGCTCCAACGCCGTCAACGGCGTCATCAACATCATCACCAAGGCCGCCTCGGAGACGCAGGGCGGGCTGCTCAGCGCCTGGGGCGGGACGCAGGACGCGGCCACGGCGCTGCGCTACGGCGGCAAAGCCGGGGACGGGCTGCACTACCGCGTCAACGGTCGTTTCCGGCGCGGACGGCCCAGCCTGGAGACCTCCGGCCAACCGGCGGACGACCGTTGGGGCGCGGGCCGGGCCGGGGCGCGTGTCGATTGGAACCCGACCGGTCGCGACCAGGTCGAGATTGCGGGCGGGTCCTTCGAAGGGCGCGCGAGAGGCGGCTATCTGGTCCCGACCGAGGCGTTCCCCTTTGAAGGCGTCCGCCGACTACGCGAGGATTTCGCCGATTCGCATCTCCGCGCCAAGTGGTCGCGCGAAGTCACGGAAGGCGTCCGCACGACTTTCCAGACCTACTACTGGAACGAGCAGCGCTCCGGCCCGTACTTTGACCGGCAGCGCGTGAGCACCTACGATTTCGATATCCAGACCCAGGTCGAGTCCT
>CAYOPA010000361.1:0-5758 GCA_964405625.1 uncultured Bryobacterales bacterium | reverse complement strand
GCGCTTCAAGCGTTCGTTGAGGAAAAAGTCGATGGCGGCGGGACCGGCGGGGGCTTCGGGCCGGACGGGCCGCGAATAGGACCAATGCTCCTGGTAGTCGGCGCCCTCGTTGATCCAGCGCTCCAGCAGCTCTTTCTGCTTGGCGGTGAGCTTCTTGCCGCTGTGCGCCGGCGGCATCAGCAGGGCTTCGTTGTCGGCGTGGATGCGGGCGGTGAGCTTGCTCGACTTGGCGTCGCCGGGCTGGATGGCGCCTTTCTCCACGGCGATGGCGCGGTCGTCGAGGCGCAGCCCGGAGAAGCGCTGCGTCTCATCGGGGCCGTGGCACTGGAAGCAGTTGTCGGACAGGATCGGCCGGATGTCGCGATTGAACATCAGCGGCTGCGCGCCGAGGCTCTGCGCCAGCCACAGCCCGAAAACAGCGATCGTTGTGTATCTCATAGCCCCGCTTGTGGATTCTATCAGGTGCGGCGGGGCGGATTGGAAAGCAAGCGGGGCGCGTGTCGCCACGCGCCCCGCCGGTTTTGACCCTTGCAATCGACGCTTACGGCAGCGTCGGCTTCTCAATGTGATAGACCGCCGTGAGCTCTTTAAGGAACGCCACCAGCAAAGCCTCCTCTTCGGGGGTGATGTTGGCTTCCTTGGCGTCGGCGAGGTTGGTCTCGTCGAGATACTTGTTCGGCTTGCCGCCGGAAGCCATCAGGTGGACCGCCTCTTCGAGGGTGGCCACGCTGCCGTCGTGGAAATACGGAGCCGACTTGGAGACGTCAAACAGGGTCGGCGTCTTGAAGGCGCCGGTGTCGGATTCGTCCTTGCTGACGGTGAAGCGGCCGACGTCGGCGCAGGTGGCGCCTTCGCAGCCGATGCCGACGTTGTGGAACTGCATGTCGGTCAGCAGCAGGCCGTCGTGGCAGTTGGTGCATTTGGCCTTGTTGGCGAAGATGTCGTAGCCCTTCTTGGCGTCTTCGCTCAGGGCCGACTCATCGCCCTGACGGAAGCGCACCCAGGCCGAATCGCTCGCCACGATTGTGCGCATGAACGACGCCACCGCGGCGGCCACGTTGTCCGGCGTGCAGGGGCCGCCGAAGACGGCTTGGAAGCGGTCGGCGTAGCCCTGTATGGCTTGCAGATTGGTGCAGATATCATCCATCGACGGCGCGCCGTCATTGCCCGAGGCGCCCATGTTGCCGGCGCTCCAGGCGCCCTTCACTTGGCCTTCAAGCGAGGTCGCACGGCCGTCCCAGTACCACTTGTCCTGAAAACCGACGTTCCACATGGTGGGGATGTTGCGCGTCAGCGTCTTGTCGAAGGCGCCGATGGCGACCTTGTCGTTGGTCGCCAGGCCGTACTCTTCCAGGTGGCAGCCGTGGCATGAGCGCACGCCGTCGCCGCTGAGGCGGGCGTCGTGGTAGAGCATCTGGCCGAGCTCAACCTTCTCCTTGGTCATCGGATTGGTCGCCGGCACGGTCATCTCCGCATAGCCGGGCATTTGCGGCGGCCAGGGCGCCTCGCCCGAGATCTTGTCGGTCATGACAGTCTCCGGGGGCGCCGAATCGCCGCAGCCAGCCAAGGCGAGCGCCGCCAGGGTTACAGCCAACAGCAGGAACAAGGGTGTCTTAATCGTGGGGTCCGTGAATACTCGATACATGTCGTCTTTCCTCCGCCTCTTCAACGGCCATTATAACGTCCGAATTCAGCGGGCCAAGAATTTCCCTATCGATTCCCGGCTTCTGCTCGGCTATTCTGGGATGGTGAGCCGGCGGTCCCAGCTCGCGTTTTCACCAGCGGTTCGCGTAGCGTGGGGACAGTCGCGGGTTCCGCCCAGGGCGGTGGTCAACGCGGCCGGCTTCGCCCGCGCGGGCGAAGGAGTTCCCGCTGAGCGACGCCCTGGGCGCCGCGTCGTCGATTTTCGACGACGTTCCCGCGGACCACGCGCAAGCGTCTCATCAGCGGCATCTGATCGGCCACGGGCCTCGAGCTTGGGGTCGAGGCGGCAGGCGGGGGGGGCGCCTGCCCCACGGGTTCACGGAGGGATGAGGTAATGTAGGGGGCGACCGGGCAGGAATGCCCGCACGCACGATCCGTCGGCGCGGTCACGGACCACCGTATAATGTCGATTGCTGCCATGTCGATCCAAAAGTTAGTGCCCGTGCGCCAAAACTTCCCCGTCCGGAAGCTCGCTGATGTGGCGGCCGGCGTCCGCCAGACGCTCGAAGCCGCTGCTTGGACCAAAGCGGTCCAGCCTGGCGCCCGCATCGCCGTCGGCGCCGGCAGCCGCGGCATCGCCAACATCGACGTGATCGTCAAGGCCGTCTGCGATTTCTGGAAGTCACGCGGCGTGAAGCCGTTCATCATCCCCGTGATGGGCAGCCACGGCGCAGCGACGGCCGCCGGGCAGGCCGAAGTGCTGCATCACTACGGCATCACCGAAGAAAAGATGGGCGCGCCGATCGTCAGCTCGCTCGAAGTCGTCTCTCTCGGTCAAACGCCCGATGGCATCGAGGTCTCCATGGACCGCAACGCCTTCGAGGCCGACGGCGTGATGCTGTGCAGCCGCGTGAAGTGGCACACCGATTTTGAGGGCGGACTGGAATCCGGCGTCCACAAGATGATGGCCATCGGCCTGGGCAAGTGGGAAGGCGCCAAGCGCTACCACACCTGGGCGCTGCGGCTGGGCATGGAGAAGGTGATCCGCTCCGTCGGCGCCAAGGTGCTTTCCACCGGCAAGATGCTGGGCGGGCTGGCGATTCTCGAAGACGCCTGGCACAACACGGCCGAAGTTCACGCGCTCGGCGTGGACGGCATGGTCGAGCGCGAGGAAGAGCTGCTGGCCCGCACCAAGTCCTGGAAGGCCAACATTCCCGCCAAGGAAGTCGACCTGCTGATTGTGGACGAGATGGGCAAGAACTACTCCGGCGCGGGCATGGACACCAAGGTCGTCAACCGCTCCGTGGATGGGCCCAACACCTGGTCGGACGTGCCCTTCATCCGGCGGGTCTACGTGCGCGACCTGTCATTGATGAGCTACGGCAACGCCATCGGCGTCGGCTTCGCCGATATCGTCGCCGACCGGATGGTGAACAAGATCGACCTCAACGCCACCTGGATCAACGGGCTCACCTCCTCAACCACCCAGCCCGGCGCGGTGCCGATGCACTTCCCCACCGACCGCGACTGCATTGAGAAGATTCTGCCGACCTGCGGGCGGCTGGACGTGTCGGACTGCTCCATCTGCTGGATCGCCAACTCAATGGATCTGGCCGACTGTCTGGTCAGCGAGAACCTGCTGGCGGAGATTCGCCAGAACCCGGAAATTGAGATTGCGGGAGAGCCGATCGAGTTGCCCTTTGACGAGGACGGCAACCTGATCTCGCCGTTCGCTCGCGCCGCCGGCCATTAGTGGCGAATGTCAGTTTTTCACGCCATCGTCCTGGCGCTGGTCCAGGCGGCCACCGAATTTCTGCCCGTCTCCTCGACGGCGCACCTGATTCTGGTTCCCTGGCTGCTGGGCTGGGAAGATCACGGGCTGCTGTTCGACATCGCCCTGCACCTGGGGACGCTGGCGGCGGTCATTGTCTACTTTTTCAAGACCTGGGTGCGGCTGGCCTTTCTGGCGATCGGTAAGGAGGTTTGGAAGCCGGGTCCCGGCGAGCCGGACGCGGATCTGTTTGAAAACCCGAAACTTTTCCTGTATCTCGTGGCCGCGACGCTGCCCGCCGGCATCGCCGGGCTGGCGCTGAAAGATTTCGTGGAGACGACCCTGCGCAGCCCCGTGGTGATCGGCGTGATGCTGATCGCCATCGGCCTGCTGATCTGGGCCGCCGAGAAGATCGGCACGTTCAATCGGGACTTGAGCAAGCTGCGCTTTCGCGACGCCATGCTGATCGGCTGCGCGCAGGCGGTGGCGCTGATCCCGGGCACATCGCGCTCGGGAATCACGATGGCGACGGCGATGTTTCTGGGCGTCACGCGGCACTCGGCGGCGCGGTTCTCGTTCCTGCTTTCCACGCCGATCATCCTGGGGGCGGGCCTCAAGGCGTCGCTCGACGCGTTGGGCGCGGGCGGCATTGCGCCGGAGGATCAGACGGCGTTCGCGGTGGGAGTGCTGACGGCCGGAGTCTTCGGTTACGCGGTCATCGCCGGGCTGTTGCGCTATCTGCAGCGGGCCACGATGCGGGTTTTTGTTGTCTACCGCCTCGTCTTTGGCATAATCGTATTGGCTCTTGCGTTATTCTTCCGCTTCCCCGTGGGCGCCTGATCCGCGCCCGGTTCCTTTCATGGCCGCCCGTTTCGGGCGACACTCGAGGAAGGGCACGGCGGAATGAGACTATCACCGACTTCGAATCCCCGGCTCAACGAGCCTGTCGGGTTCATCTTGCTGACGATCGCCGTTGCAGCGATACTCGGCCTAATCTCTTACCATCCTCAAGACCCGTCGTGGAACGCGGCTAACGCCGAAGGCTCGGGCGTCAATCTGGTCGGCGGCCCCGGCGCTTGGTTCTCCGACCTGTCGTTCCAGTGGCTGGGGCTGGCGGCTTGGCTGATTCCCGCCTATGTGGCGGCTCTGGGTTGGATCTGGATCCGCTCCGCCGATCGACCGCAGCCTTATGTGCGCATCCTCGGCGCCGGTCTGTTCCTGGTGGTAGCGTGCGCGGCGCTGGGTCTGCAATCGGATTGGATGGTGTGGCGAGGGGCCATCCATGCCGGCGGAGTGCTGGGGGCGTTGCTGGCCGGGTCGCTGGTGAGCTCGTTGAACCTGCCCGGCGCCGCCTTGCTGCTGCTTGCGGCGGGCGTAGTCTCGATCTACCTGATGACGTCGTTCCGGCTGGCGAAGCTCAGCGGCCTGCGCAAGGATTCTAGCGCGAAGGATAAACCCGCACCGCGAACCGGCTTGCGTGGGCGCTGGGACGCCTGGGTGGCCGGTCAACGTGAGAAGGCCGCCCTGAAGCGAGGCCGCAAGAAAGCCGCGAAAGAGCTCGACGAGGACGCCGATGAAGGCGATGAAGAGCTGGAATCGCCCGCAATTGACCGTCGGGCCCCCGTCGAGCGCGAGGACGGCTGGGATGACGATCAGCAGGACGGCCAGCCGTCGCCGCGAGGCGGGCCGCCGATCATCCCCTACGAAATCGAAGCCGAGCAGATCCCTCTCGATATCGAAGACGCAGCCTTTGAGAAGTCGCCCGAGTCCATCGAGGTGGACCCGGACGACCGCGCGCCCTGGGATGGCGACGACGAGGACTTCGAGGCCGAGGAGGAGATCGACTACCGCGTCCCGACCACTTCGCTGCTCAACCCGCCGCACGGCCGGACCGCCTACGACCAGGCCGAGCTGCACGGCATCGCGCAGCGGATTCAGCGGAAGTTCGAGGAGTTCAAAGTCGGCGGCGAGGTCTCGCTGATCACGCCGGGTCCGGTGGTCACGACCTTTGAGTTCAAGCCCAGCCCGGGCGTGAAGTATTCAAAGATCATCAACCTCTCCGAGGACATGTGTCTGGCGCTGGAGACCGAGTCGATCCTGGTGGAGCGCATTCCCGGCAAGTCGACGGTCGGCATCGAGGTGCCCAACACGCGGCGCGAGGTCATTAGCCTGCGCGAGATTCTGGAGTCCCGCGAGTTCCGCGAGGCGCGCTCGCCTTTGACGGTGGCGCTGGGCAAGGACATATCGGGCCGCATCAAAATCGCCGACCTGGCGACCATGCCGCACCTGCTGGTCGCCGGCTCGACCGGGTCGGGCAAGTCGGTGATGATCAACGCCTTCATC